>DATENJ010000468.1:0-2907 GCA_035275125.1 Actinomycetes bacterium
AGTCCTGGTCGAGTTCAACCCCAACGCCAACGACGACTTCTCCGGGTTCGAGCGCCCGGCGTCGGTTGGCGCCGAGGACTGCGTCACCGAGCCGGCGGGCACGCTGCTGAACGGGCCGCTCCACAACAACATGCCCGACCCGGCCACCGCCGGGCGCGGCACCGACAACAACAACTTCTGGGTGCCCGACTTCAGCCCCAGCCACTACAACAAGCTGATCTACACCAGGACCGGCCTGACCCAGCGGGTGCGGCCCGACCTGACCGGCCCCGACGGCAAGCCCGGGATCGATTTGCGCGGCTACACCGTCAAGAACCACTACCGCGAGATGTCCAAGGGCGCCTACGACATCACCGGCCAGGTGGCCGGATGGGTCCAGGTCCCGCACTCCGAGGCCTGGTACGGTGCCAGCCGCTGCGGTCAGCCGCCCCAGGACAACGCCGGCCACCCCGACAACGCCCGCCAGGTCGGCCAGCTGGTGGTGGACGCGGTCGACGCCCTGGCGGCCAGTGACCCCAGCTTCCCCTGGGCCGACTACGACATCGAGGACCAGGGCGACGTCGACGGCGACGGCAACCTGTTCGAGGCCGACGGCGTCATCGACCACTTCGTGATCATCCACGCCGGCGCCGACAAGGCCGGCAGCGGCGGCGCTGAGGGCACCTACTCCATCTGGTCGCACGCCAGCAACATCGACCCGGCCGCCGGCGGCTACGCCGTCCCGGGCACCGGGGTCAAGGTCAGCAACTACATCATGCAGGCCGAGGACGCGGGGGTCGGGGTCATCTCCCACGAGTACGGCCACGACCTTGGGCTGCCCGACCTGTACGACACCAGCGGCGCGGCCGAGTCCGACGTCGACTTCTGGGACCTGATGTCGGCCGGGTCGCACACCGGCCCGCTGCTCCAGGCGATCCCGGTCCACATGGGCCTGTGGGACAAGTACGTGCTCGGCTGGGTCGACCCGGAGACCTTCGGGGTGGGCTCCTCGGCCCGCGACGTCAAGGTCGGCCAGACCTCGCGCACACCCAAGGGGACCGAGGACGGCATCCGGGTGAACCTGCCCGAGAAGTCCGTGACCCTGGGCACGCCGCACGGCGGCGAGAACATGTGGTACTCGAACCACGACCAGTCCTGGGCTGACGTCAAGCTCTCGCGCACCCTCGACGTGCCCGCCGGGACCGACGTGCGCTTCTGGTCCTGGAACAACTACTCCATCGAGGAGCTGTGGGACTACGGCTTCATCGAGGTCTCGACCGACGGCGGGTCCACCTGGACCCAGCTCGAGGTCCACGACGAGGCCGGCAACGTGGTCTCGACCAACGACGACCCGAACGGCAACCTGGTCAACTTCGGCGGCCTCCAGAACGGGCTCACCGGCAGCACCGGGGGCGAGTGGCGCCACGACTACGTCAACCTGACCCCGTACGCCGGCAGCACCATCGGCCTCCGGTTGCGGTACGCCACCGACGCCGCCTTCGAGGAGGAGGGCTGGTTCGCCGACGACTTCGAGGTCACCGCCGACGGCGCCTCGGCCTTCACCGACGACGTCGAGAGCGGGGCCGACGGCTGGACAGCCGAGCATGGCAGCTTCACCGACACCACCGGCGCCGGCTGGATCATCACCAGCGGCACCTTCATCTACCAGCAGTACTACCTCGCCGAGTGGCGCAATTACGACGGCTTCGACGAGGGCCTGCGCTACGCCTACGACACCACCTACCTGAACGGCGAGTTCGCGAACGAGTGGCGGGTCACCCGCACCCCCTACAACGCCCCGGGCATGCTGGTCTGGTACCGCAACGCCCAGTACACGGTGAACCACGTGACCGCCCCGATCTTCGAGCTTCCGAGCACCGGCTCCAAGGGGCAGCTGCTGATCGTGGACAGCCACTTCGACCCGCTACGGCGGTCCGGGGAGGCGGCCACCCACGACCCGACGACGCTCAAGAACCTGCCGTCGCGGGTCCAGTCCTCCAACGCCGCCTTCGCCAAGCGGGCCACCCGCCCGTTCCGCGAGTGCATCGAGGACCCGGCCGGCTCGTACACGACCTACTGCAACAACCACGCGGCCCTGCCAGGCGTGGCCCACTTCACCGACGCTCAGGGCTGGTACCCGGGGCTGGAGCTGCGCGGCGAGGACCTGTTCTTCCGCGACATCGACGCCTCGGTGGTGGTCCCCTCCAAGGACGACCGGCGCTACTCGACCCGGATCGTCGACGCCGACGGCAACCCGCTGACCGACCTGTACGGCACCGACCTCGGTGACGGGATCATCCTCGGCAGTGGCAACCCGGCCGACGGCAACCCGCTCGACACCCCGGTCGAGGACCTCTCGCTGGGCGTCGAGTTCACCGTCCGCCGGGTCGCCGGCAACAACCGCTGGGTGGTGATCGGGGTCCACGCCGCCAAGGCGGACAACACTCCTTAGCCGACGGACCGGCGCAGCAGCTTCCCCGACGGGGTGCGGGGGATGGCGTCGGTGAAGCGGATCGCGTGGAGTCGCTTGTGCGGCTCCACGCGCTCGGCCACCCAGGCCAGCAGCTCCTCGTTGCCCGGCTCGGCCCCGGGTCGGGCCACGACCACGGCCACCGGGACCTCGCCCTTGACCGGGTCCCGGCGGCCGAGCACGGCCGCGTCGGCCACGGCCGGGTGGGTGGCCAGCAGCGCCTCCAGCTCGGCCGGGGCGACCTGCCAGCCGCTCACCTTGATGAGCTCCTTGAGCCGGTCGACGATGACCACGTTGCCGTCGCCGTCGACCAGGCCGAGGTCGCCGGTGCGCAGCCAGCCGCCCGGGTCGACCATGGCCGCCGTCGCCTCGGGCCGGCCCAGGTAGCCGGCCATCACCTGGGGGCCGCGGACCAGCAGCTCGCCCGGCTGTCCGGCGCCCAGGTCGCGGCCGGTCTC
>DATENJ010000469.1:0-3435 GCA_035275125.1 Actinomycetes bacterium
GCCACCCTTTGGAGTGCTGTGCGCAAGATCATCCCCGTTGTCGCCGCCGGAGCCGCCCTGGCCGTCGCCGAGGCCGCCCGCAACGTCGCCTGCACCGGCGCCGAGCCGATCGCCGTCACCAACTGCCTCAACTTCGCCAGCCCCGAACGGCCCGAGGTGATGGGGTCGTTCGCGGCCGCCGTCGACGGCCTAGCCGCCGCCTGCCAGGCCCTCGGCCTGCCCGTCACCGGCGGCAACGTCAGCTTCTACAACGAGTCCTCCGGCCGCCCCATCCACCCCACCCCGATCGTCGGCGTCCTCGGCCTCCTGAAGGACCCGACCACCGCCGTCCCGTCCGCCTTCCCCCAGCCCGGCCTCGACGTCTGGCTCCTTGGCGAGACCTGGGTCGAGCTCGGCGGCTCGGCCTGGCAGCGTCTGACCACCGGCCGCCTTGGGGGTCGCCCCCCCGCCCTCGACCTGGCCGCCGAGGCCACCCTCCACCGCCTACTGGTCGACCTCGCCATCCGCCGCCTCCTGGCCGCCGCCCACGACCTCTCCGACGGCGGCCTGGCCATCGCCCTGGTCGAGGCCACCGTTGGAGGAGGCATCGGCGCCACCGTCACGCTCCCTCCGGGGCTCCTCCCGCTGGCCTCCCTGGTCAGCGAGTCGGCCTCGCGGGTCCTGCTCGCGGTCCCCCCGGCGTCGTCCGACAAGCTGGCGACCCTGGCCACCGAGGCGGGCACGCCCGCCATCCACCTGGGCACCACCGGCGGCGACCGCCTGGTCGTCCCCGGCCTCCTCGACCTCCCTGTGTCCCGTCTCCGCGACCTCTACGAGGCCGCCCTCCCCCGAGCCCTCGGCGAGCTCGCCTGACCCGCAGACCCTCAGCGAAATCTCAGTGGTCCGTGCGACAGTGGGTGGAGGACGTCGGCTGGCCGGAGGACCGCATGGGTGGATGGCGGCGAACCGGTGTGGCCGTGGTGGCGGTGCTGGTGGCGATCGCGCCAGGCGGAGCCTCGGCAGCGGCCGGGGCGAAGCCCAGGACGTTCAACACCGAGGTGGTCGGGCACCTGGCGCCGCCGCAGGACGGCGGGTACGGCGACGTGTGGGCCCACAAGGACGTGGCCTACCTGGGGAACCTGCGGCACGGCGACTGCCGGCCGGCGAACGGGATCTGGGCGATCGACCTCGAGGACCCGGCGAAGCCGCGGGCGCTGGGGGCGTTCGCCAAGTTCCCGGGGAGTGACGGGGAGGACGTCTGGGTCGGGACGGTCCGGACCAAGGCGTTCAAGGGTGACCTGGCCGCCGTCGGGGTGCAGCGTTGCTCGCGCCAGACGTCAGGGTTCGCGGGGATGGCGCTGTACGACGTGACCGACCCGGCCAAGCCGAGGGAGCTGGGGCGGCTGGCCAGCGGGGTCGCCTCGGGGGTGCACGAGCTCGGGGTGGTGCAGCGGCCCGACGGGCGTGTGCTGGCCCTGGCGGCGGTGCCCTACTCGTTCAACCTGAGCGAGGGGCGCCAGGGCGATCTCCGGATCATCGACATCACCGACCCGCGGCGGCCGCGGGAGCTGGCCAACTGGGACGTCCGCCGTGACGGGCCGGCCGAGGCCCGCGGGCAGCTGGCGGCTCGGCGGGACGTCTTCGACCACAGCGCCTGGCCGTTCGACAAGGGGAACAAGGTGTACGCCTCGTTCTGGGCGGCGGGGGTGCAGTTCCTGGACATCCGCGATCCCGCCTCGCCGCGGCTGATCGGCCAGACCTCCTACCGGCCCGAGGACGGCTACCGTGGCGCCCACTCGGGATGGTTCAACGAGGACGAGACCCTGTTCATCCAGAACGACGAGGCCATGCAGGCGGTCGGGAACGGGTCGCGGGCCAGCTGGACCTTCCAGCGGGTGTTCGACACCAGCTCGCTGGAGCACCCCAAGCTGCTGTCGACCTTCGCCACCGAGTCGGCCGTTCCCGGGACGGACGGGAAGGTGGCCACCGACGGCATCTACTCGGTCCACAACGCCGTCATCAAGGGGGACCTGTCCTACGCCTCCTGGTACTCCGACGGGGTCAGGGTGGTCGACCTGTCCGACCCCGGCCATCCCCAGGAGGTCGCCTGGTTCGTGCCGCCGCCCACCTCGCCCCGCCAGACCGCGGCAACGGCCCAGGGTGGCCGCCGTGACATGCCGGTCGTGTGGGGTGTCTTCCCCTGGAAGGGCATGGTCCTGGCCAGCGACATGAACAGCGGCCTCTGGGTCTTCCGGGTCACCGACGGCGCCACGGCGAGCAACGGCGGGACCAAGGGACCCGCCCCGGTCCCGGGGACGGCCCCCGACCCGCCCACCACCCCGACCGGCGACTCGGGCGACTCGGGCAGCTTCCTCTGGGTGGGCCTGGCCGGCCTGCTCCTCGGGCTGCTCGCCGTCGGCACGGTCGTTCGCGCCGGGCTCAGGTCACGTCGCGGCGCCGGATGAGCAGGGCGCCCAGCGCGACGAAGGCGGCAACGTAGATGGCCAGCGACAGGGTCGCGCGGCCGCCGGTGACGGCGTCGATCACCCCCGGCGGGGCATCGCCGCTGGACCCGCCCCCGGGGGCCAGAGACCAGACCAGCGAGCCGGCGTTGACCCCGGGGAGCAGGTCGCGCAGGGGCTGGAGCGAGGTCAGCAGGCTGTTGGCCACCGCCGAGACCAGGTTCTCGACCGCCAGGACCCAGACCACCCCGAGGCCGATGGGCAGGGCCACCCCCCGGAAGGCGAACCCGAGCAGCGCCCCCAGGCCGCACCACATCCCCATGATCAGCCAGCCCGACCCGATGCCCTGGGCCAGCTCGACCAGGGACGGGTAGTCGAGCGGGCGCGACTCAAGGGTGGCGATGACCGCCGCCGTGGTCGCGTTCAGGGCGAAGACGGCCAGCACGATGCCGAGCGTGCTGGCGGCGAGGGCGGCCAGCTTGCCGCCGTAGGTGGCCAGCCGGGTCGGCCGCTGGGTCAGGGCGGTCTGCATCGTGCCCCAGCCGAACTCGCTGCCGCTAGCCAGGGCGCCGAGGATCAGGGCGAGGGCGCCCGCGAACACCGGGAAGCCGCCGAGCGAGGTCGGCACCAGCTCGCCGGGAAGGGTCCCGGCCAGCACGGCCTGCGGGTCCATGCCCTCGGTCTGGAAGTTCTGGTCGCTGGTGACCCAGCTCGAGTAGGGGAGGAGGTAGCCGAACAGCTGGGTGAGCGCCAGCGTCACCCCGAGCAGTACCCAGGTCGCCGGCCGCTTGCGCAGCTTGAGGAGCTCCGCCTTGAAGCTCGCGATCATTGTCCCGTCCTTTCGGTTCCGGTCATCTCCAGGAAGACCTCTTCGAGCGTGCGCTCAAGGGGGCGCAGCTCGGTCAGGGTCACGCCCGCGTCGGCCAGGGCGCGGCTCACCGTCCCTGCCCGCTCGGGTCCGGTCCGGAGCCGGAAGCTCCCGTCGGCCTCGGCG
>DATENJ010000470.1:0-4814 GCA_035275125.1 Actinomycetes bacterium
CCCCCCAGCGCCTCGGCCAGCCGGATCGAGATCGTCTGGGCGCCCTGATGGAAACGGCGCTCCTGGGCGCCGCCGGCGGTGGCGATCAGCGCGGCGATCCCGCCGGCGGACCGGATCACGAACAGGGTGTGCAGCAGCGACAGGTCGCGGGCCTCGGCGGCCAGGGTCCCCCGGATTACCGCCCGCAGCCAGTTCCTGGCCCGCTCGGCCGACACCCGGTCCTTGAGCCAGGTCTCGACCGTCTGGGAGTCCCAGGCCAGCGCGTCGGCGGCCGTCCAGGGCGCGTCAAGGGGGACCCTGGCCGCCATCGCGTCGAGCTCGCGGATGGCCTGGCCCATGGCGACGGCGCTCACCGGATCACTGCCGTCGGGCAGCTGGCCGTCGAAGCGGTGGGCCCGGCCGTCGCGGAACTCGGTGTTGAGGCCGTGCTCGTAGCTCGGGTAGGTGGTGACCCCGAACCGCGCGGCCAGGGCGGCGATACGGTCCTGGGTGGGGCCGATCCACTGGCCGCCGTGGTCGATCGGGGTGCCGTCGGCCGCGGGCAGGGTCAGGGTCCGCCCGCCGACCCGTTCCCGGGCCTCGAGCACCACCACCTCGGCCCCGGCGTCCACCAGCCGGCTGGCGGCGGCCAGCCCGGCCAGGCCGGCCCCGACCACGACGACGTCTGCTGCGGCGACCAACACACTCTCCTCACGGGATGCGGGCCGCACTCTACGAAGGTGCGACGGCAAAACTCCAGCGCCATGACCGCTTCGCGACGATCTGTTGTCGCCCTGTGTCCTGCGAGTGGGTAAGGTCAACTGGGGGAAGGGGGACAGCCATGGCCATGACAGCAGCGCGCGCGACCAGCGTCCGCACCTTCGACTCCATCAGCCCGGCCACCGGCGAGGTGGTGGGCACGTTCCCGCTCGACGGGCCCGAGGAGGTCGCGGCCGCCGTTGCCCGGGCCAGGGAGGCGGCCGGAGGCTGGGCCGGGCTGGGCTTCGACGGCCGCCGGCGGGCCCTGCTGGCCTACAAGGCGCTGCTGGTCCGCCGGACCGACGCGCTGGTCGCCCTTGTCCACCGCGAGAACGGCAAACCCGACGCCGACGCCCTCATCGAGGTCCTGATGATCGTCGAGCACCTCGACTGGGCGGCCCGCAACGCGGCCAGGGTGCTCGGACCGCGCCGGGCCCGCGGCAGGCTGGTGCTGGCCAACCACGCAGCCTCGGTCGAGTACCAGCCCTTCGGGGTCGTCGGGGTCATCGGCCCCTGGAACTACCCGGTGTTCACCCCGCTCGGGTCGATCGCCTACGCCCTGGCCGCCGGCAACGCGGTGGTGTTCAAGCCGAGCGAGCTGACCCCGGCGGTCGGCTGCTTCCTGGCCGACACCTTCGCCGAGGCCGTGGGCGACCAGCCGGTGCTCCAGGTGGTCACCGGGGCCGACGCCACCGGCCATGCCCTGTGCCTTGCCGGCGTGGACAAGGTCGCCCTCACCGGGTCGCCGGCCACCGGCCGCAAGGTGATGGCCGCCTGCGCCGAGCGGCTCACCCCGGTGGTGCTGGAGCTGGGCGGCAAGGACGCCATGATCGTCGACGCCGACGCCGACCTGGACGCCGCCGCCGACCAGGCGGTCTGGGGTGGCATGGCCAACGCCGGCCAGACCTGCCTGGCCGTCGAGCGGGTGTACGTGGTCGCCCCGGTCTACGACCGGTTCCTGGCCAAGCTGGTCGAGCGGGCCTCCCGCGTCCGTCCGGGCGGCGGCCCCGGGGCCGACTTCGGCCCCATCACCCTGCCCCGGCAGCTCGAGATCATCCAGCGGCACCTGGACGACGCCTTCGCCCGCGGGGCCAGGGCGCTGGTCGGCGGCCCGGACGCGGTCCACCCGCCCTATGTCGACCCGGTGGTGCTGGTCGACGTGCCGCCCGACGCCCTGGTCATGCGGGAGGAGACGTTCGGCCCGGTCCTGCCGGTCACAAGGGCCCGCGACGCCGACCACGCCGTCGCCCTGGCCAACGCCAACCCCTACGGCCTCGGCGCGGCCGTGTTCGCCGGCCGCCGGGCGGACCGGATCGCCCGCGCCCTGCGCTCGGGCATGACCAGCGTCAACTCGGTGCTGACCTTCGCCGGCATGCCGTCGCTGCCCATGGGCGGGGTGGGGGAGTCCGGCTTCGGCCGCATCCACGGCCCCGACGGCCTGCGCGAGTTCGCCCGCTCCAAGGCCATCACCCGCCAGCGCTTCCCCCTGCCGTTCCCGATGCAGAGCTTCAACCGGCCGAGCTACGTCCTCCCGGTCGTCAAGCAGGTCATGAAGCTGCGCCACGGCCGCGCCCCCCGGCGGGCGTCAGGCGAGCTTGCGGTGATCCCAGCTCGAGACCCGGGTCGGGTGGAAGCGGATGCCGACCCGCTTGGCGGCCTGCCCGGCCAGGGCGGCGCGTAGGTCGGCGGTGGGGCTGGCGCCGCCGTAGCGGGCGGTCAGGGCGACGCCGATGTCGAGCACAAGGCCGGGGTCGCGGACCAGCTCGGCGTCGCATTCCAGGCTGACACCGCGGAGCTCGTGGTAGGCCGTGCCGGCCTCGGTCAGGAGCGTGGCCCTGGGGTCTCGTGCCAGGTTGCGGGCCTTCTGGGAGGCGGCGTAGGTCCAGCAGTCGAGGCGGCCGGCGGCCGGGAGGTACCACAGGGCGGCGAGGTGGGGGCGACCGCCGGGGCCGACGGTGGCGCAGATGAGCGTCCGCTGGGCGTCAAGGAACGCGGCCACCTCGGCCTCGGTCATGCGGATCTGGCGGCGGCGGTCCATGGCCGCAGTCTACGGCGGCGACGCTGGTAGCCTGGCCCGATCTTTGGTCCCGGACCGGCTCGGAGAGGAGGTGGACGCGTGCCCGTACCCGCTCGAGTGCTCACCATCGCCGGGTCCGACTCCGGCGGCGGGGCCGGGATCCAGGCGGACCTCAAGACGTTCCTGGCCCACGGGGTGCACGGCATGTCGGCCATCACCGCCGTGACCGTGCAGAACTCCGTCGGGGTGCAGGGGTTCTACGAGCTCGAGCCCCGGGCCGTGTTCGAGCAGATCGAGTCGGTGGTCACCGACATCGGGGTCGACGCGGTCAAGACCGGGATGCTGGCCTCGGCCCCGATCATCGAGGCCGTCGCCGGGGCCTGCGAGCGGTTCGCGCTGCCCAACCTGGTGGTCGACCCCGTGGCGGCGTCCAAGCACGGCGACCCGCTGCTGCGCCCCGACGCCCTTTCCGCGCTGCGGGAGCGGCTGGCCCGGCTGGCCACCGTGATGACCCCCAACCTGGGCGAGGTCAAGCTGCTGTGCGGGTTCGAGGTCCGCGACCGGAGCGACCTGCTCCCCGCGGCCAGAGCGATGCACGAGCTGGGGTCGCGCTGGGTGCTGGTCAAGGGCGGGCACCTCCGCGGCGGCGACGCCGTCGACCTGCTCTACGACGGCAACGAGGCGGTCGAGCTGACCGCCCCCCGCCTGGCCACCCCGCACACCCATGGGACCGGCTGCACCCTTGCCTCGGCCATCGCCGCCAACCTGGCCGACGGCCTTGAGGTCGTTCCCGCCGTCCAGTCGGCCAAGCGCTACCTGTCGGGCGCGATCGCCGGCGGCTTCCCGCTGGGCAAGGGCATCGGCCCCACCGACCACGCCTGGCGGTTCCGGGCCGCCGGCCTGCTCCGCCCCGGCGGCCCCAGCCACCCGACGCCCGTGCCCTGGCCGTACGGGCCCAACCCCTACGAGGGCTGACCATGGCCTCACGCAAGGCGACGCTGGTGGCCAGGGCCCTGGTCGTCCACGACGGCAGGGTCCTGGCCGCCCACCACCGGCACGAGGACGGCGACGACTTCTGGTGCCTGCCCGGCGGCAAGGTCAAGCCCGACGAGCGGGTCGAGGACGCCGCCCGGCGCGAGCTGATGGAGGAGGCGGGGCTGCCGATCGGCCTGGCCGGGGTGGTCTGGCTCCAGGACCTGGTCGCCGAGGGCGAGTTCGTGGTCGTGTTCGCGGGCTGGCTGGCCGCCGGCCACGACGGCGTGCTCGACATCGAGCCCAACCCCAGCGGGGACAAGAACCTGGCCGAGGTCGCCTGGCGAACCCCTGACGAGCTGCTGGCCGGCGACTTCCGCCCGGCCTCCCTGCTGAAGCTCCTCGACCTCGGCAACCTCCCCGAGCTGACCCGCCCGGAGGCCTAGGGGCGCCGCAGCAGCTCGGCCAGGGTGGCGTTGACCTCCTCCAGGTTCAGGCCCCCGGCGGCCAGCTGCTCGGGCTCGAGGGGCCGCAGGCGCTGGCAGAAGGCGATCGCCTCGTCGACCGGCTGAGGGTCGTCGGGCCGCTCGTCGATCAGCTCGAACAGGGCGTCCTCGGCGTCGGCGTAACGCCCCAGCGCCTCGAGGACCCGGGCAACGGCGAGGCGCTGGGGGACCGAAAGGGCCAGGCCCTCGGCCCGCTCCACCAGGCCGGCGGCCAGTTCGTGGTCAAGCAGCCGCTCGGAGCGGGCGGCCAGGCAGCCGGCCAGCGCGATGGCCCGCCGGTAGCGGGCCACGGCCTCGGCCTCCTGGCCGGCCCCGGCGTACAGGCCGGCCTCGGTGGTGAGCAGCTCCATGGCCATCGCCACCCGCCGCATGTCGGGGCTCGCCCCCGAGGTCAGCATGTCGATCAGCTGACCGTCGTCGAGCACGGCCACGACCCCGGTCCCGACCCCCAGCAGCGGCTTGTAGGCCTCGTCGAACATCCCGAGCGCCTCGTCCCCGCGCCCGCCCTTGGCCAGCCCCACGATGGCGGCCAGCATGCGTCCGACCTGCTCGATCTGACGCATGAGATAGTCGCGCTGGTA
>DATENJ010000471.1:0-3660 GCA_035275125.1 Actinomycetes bacterium
CTCCGAGACCTTCACCGAGGCGGTCCCGGGCGTCCCCTATCCGCACGGCTTCGACTTCCCGACCGGCCTGGCCCACCTGCGGCTGTTCGGCGTCCGCTACTACGTCGCCTACGACTCCTGCAAGAACTCCGACGACCAGGCGGTGCCCTGCGAAGACCTGGGCATGAAGGACACCGAGATGCAGGCGGCGGCGGCCGCCGGCCTGCCGGTGGTCAAGCGCAGCGGCCGCTTCACCATCTACCAGGTCGGGACCGGCGACCTGGTCGAGGTGCCGCGGTTCCGGCCGGTGCTGGTCGACGACCCCAACTGGCGGGACAACGCCCTGACCTGGTACGCCAACCCCAACTGGCTGGAGACCCCGCTGGCCTTCGCGTCCACGAAGGACAAGGCGGCCGCGGACGCCTTCGCCGCGGCCGGGAAGCCACCGTTCACCACCCTGCCCCGGGAGCCGCTGGAGCGGCCGGGCGAGCTGGCCGCCACCACCAGCCCGACCGGCGACGTGGTCAGCTTCAAGACCGACCGGATCGGCGAGCCCCACATCGTCAAGGTCTCCTGGTTCCCCAACTGGAAGGTCGAGGGGGCCAAGGGCCCGTGGATGCTCTCGCCCGGGCTGATGGTGGTCGTCCCGACCCAGTCCGAGGTGCGCCTCAGCTACCGCGACACCCCGGTCGACCTGGTCGGCAAGGCGCTCACGGTGGCCGGGGTGGGGGCCCTGCTGACCCCGACGGTGCTCGGTCGATGGAGGGCCAGGCGGCGCAAGGGTTCCTGATATTCACAAGCAGGTCTGGTATGGTCTTGCGTTGTCCAGGCCGACGGCCAGCGGGGAGGCCCCCAACTTCCCGTCCGTGCAGCCCCGACGAGCGAAAGGCCGTACCCGCCCCGTGATCAAGCTTGACCATGTCAGCAAGTCGTACGGGAACGACGTGATCGCCCTTGACGACGTGTCGGTGGAGATCGGCAAGGGCGAGTTCGTCTTTGTGGTCGGCCAGTCCGGCTCCGGCAAGTCGACGTTCCTCCGCCTGCTGACCAAGGAGGAGCGCCCCACCGGCGGCCGCATCTGGGTGGCCGGCAAGGAGCTGAACCGGCTGGCCTCCTGGAAGGTGCCGGCCCTGCGCCGCTCCATCGGCTGTGTGTTCCAGGACTTCAAGCTGCTGTCCAACAAGACCGTGCGCGAGAACGTCGCCTTCGCCCTCGAGGTCATCGGGGCCCGGCGGCACTCGATCGAGCGGACCGTCCCCGAGGTGCTCAAGCTGGTCGGCCTCCAGGACAAGACCGACCGGTTCCCCCACGAGCTGTCCGGTGGCGAGCAGCAGCGGGTCTCGATCGCCCGGGCGTTCGTCAACCGGCCGCTGCTGATGCTGTGCGACGAGCCGACCGGGAACCTGGACCCGACCACCTCCCAGGACATCATGCGGCTGCTGGAGCGGATCAACCGCACCGGCACCACCGTGGTCATGGCCACCCACGACGAGCGCATCGTCGACCAGATGCGCAAGCGGGTGGTCGAGCTGGAGCACGGCAAGGTCGTCCGCGACCAGGAGCGAGGGGTGTACGACCTTGGCGTTTAGGCTCTCGTACATCGCCGTCGAGGCCTACCGCGGGTTCCGGCGGAACCTCCTGCTGGCCATCTCGATGGTGATCATCGTCGCCATCAGCCTGACCCTGTTCGGGATCGCGCTGCTGGCCGGCAAGCAGGTGTCGCTGTTCGGCGGCTACTGGTCGGACAAGATCGAGGTCTCGGTCTTCCTCGCCCCCAAGGTCCCGGCCGAGCAGCGCGACACCATCCGCGCCCAGCTGGACGCCCTGCCGGCCGTCGAGCGGGTCTACTACGAGTCCAAGGAGGACGCCTACGCGCGCTTCCGGGACCAGTTCAAGGACTCGCCGGACATGGTCCGCAACGTCAGCCCGGACGTGCTGCCCGAGAGCTACCGGGTCAAGCTCAAGGACCCGACCCAGTTCGCCCAGGTCCACGACGAGTTCTGCTCGGGCCAGTTCAACGACCGCGGCAAAGAGGTCTGCAACCCGGGGATCGACTCCGTGATCGACCAGAAGAAGCTGGTCGAGCGGCTGTTCGCGGTCCTCAACATGCTCAAGAACTCCTTCTTCGTGCTGGCCGCGGTGCTCGGCATCGCCGCCGTGGTGCTGATCGCGGTGACGGTGCGGGTGGCCGCGTTCGCACGGCGCAAGGAGACCCAGATCATGAAGCTGGTCGGGGCCTCCAACACCTACATCCGGCTGCCGTTCCTGGCCGAGGGGGTGGTCGCGGGGCTGCTGGGCACGCTGATCGCCTTCGCGCTGCTCCGGGCGGGCATGTTCTACCTGGACCGGGTCCGCGACCAGGTGTCGATCTTCCAGATCCTGCCAGCGGTCGGGATGCGGGAGTTCTACGCCTCCTGCATCGTGCTGCTGGCCCTCGGGGTGGTCGCCTCCGCCCTGGCCAGCCTGCTCGCGCTCCGCAAGTACGTGCGGATCTAGGCCGGCGGTAGGTCTCATGCCCAGGCGCGAGCCCCCGGGCACGGTGGCGACCAACCGCCGCGCCCGCCACGACTACGAGATCCTCGAGACCATCGAGGCCGGCGTGGTCCTGCGTGGCAGCGAGGTCAAGACCCTCCGCGAGGGCAAGGCGTCGCTCCAGGACGCCTACGCCGTGCTCGACGGCAACGACATCGTCCTGCACATGCAGATCCCCGCCTACTCCCATACCGGCTACGACGGCCACGAGCCGACCCGGGCCCGCAAGCTCCTGCTCCACCGCAAGCAGATCGACCAGCTGGCCGCCCGCATCAAGGAGCGCGGCCTCACCCTGGTCCCGCTGCGCATCTACTTCAAGGGCCAGCTGGTCAAGGTCGAGCTCGGCCTGGCCCGGGGCAAGCGCGCCTACGACAAGCGCCAGTCCATGGCCAAGCGAGACGCCGAGCGCGAGATGGCCCGGGTCCGCAAGGCGCACACCCGGGGCTGAGCGGTGGTCCGGGCCGTGGCCGTCGACGTCGACGGCACCCTGCTGGACAGCCACCACCGGATCAGCCGGCCGACCGTGGCGGCGGTGCGGGCCACGCGGGATCGCGGGGTCGCGGTCGTGCTCTGCTCCTCCCGCTGCCCGGGCGAGCTGAAGGGGATCCTGTTCGAGCTGGGGCTCACGGCGCCGACACCGTTCGTGGCCGCCCAGGGTGGCCTCACCGGTCGCTACGACCAGGCGGGCAGGCTGACCGTCGAACGCGAGCAGCGGCTGCCGCTGGCGTCGGCGCGACGGCTGGTGGCGGCCGCGGCCGCGGCCGGGATCGCCGTGAACTGGTACGACGGCGAGCGCTGGGTCGCCTCGCGGCTCGACCCGGCGGTGGAGGAGGAGGTGCGGATCGTCGGCCATGACCCCGAGGTCGCCGACCCGCTGGCCGAGCCGGCGCCGCCGCACAAGATCCTGCTCATTGCCCCGCCCGGGCGGCCCGGCGCCGTGGACGAGCTGGCCGGTCGGCTTCCCGGGGATCTGGCCGTGCAGCGGTCCAAGGCCGGCTACCTGGAGGTGACGGCCGCCGGGGTCGACAAGGCGGTCGCCTTCGACCAGCTCTGCGCCAGCCGCGGGATCGGGGTGGGGGAGCGGGCGGCCATCGGGGACGGGTACAACGACCTCGGCCTGTTCGCCACCGTCGGCATCGCCGTGGCCAT
>DATENJ010000472.1:0-4455 GCA_035275125.1 Actinomycetes bacterium
CCTGCACGGCTTCAAGCCGCAGAACGCCCACCCGCCCCGGCCCCCGGACGAGCAGGTCGTGCTCGTCGGGGGAGGCGACGACCTCCTGCGCCCGCTACTGGTGCAGGCGCTGTGCGACCTGGACCTGCCGGTGGAGGACACCGGCGGGCAGGGCGAGGTCGGCGGCGACGACCCGTGCAACATCGTCAACCGCACCCTGCGCGGCAAGGGCGCCCAGCTGGAGCTCAGCGAGCCGCTGCGCGACACGATGTTCGGCGACAACACCCGCCCCGGCCGCAAGCACACCACCACCCAGGTGTTCTGGACCTTCGTGGCCGCCTGCCGTGACGCGCTCGACCGGTTCGAAGCCGAGCCGGAGATCGCCAGCCCGAACGTCCGAACTAGCCCGGACGTTCGATGTCGACGTAGTTGACCTTGTTGTTGGTGGCGCGGGCGCGGTTGCTGATCGGCGTCTGGTCGGCCTCGTTGTCGAACACCTTGATGGGGCCGCGTCAGCTGCGGAACCTGGCGCTGTAGGTCGTCGCGGTGGCCGGGGCGATGATGTCGTGGGTCTGCGCCCCGCCGTCCGACCAGGACACGGAGTTGTAGCTCTTGTTGCCCTTGCGCTGGGGGGTCGGTGCGGCCACCGAGTTCCTGGAGCCGATGATCACTGTCCGGCTGAAGGTCGCGGTGCTCGTGGTCGGCCCGACCGTGAGCTGCAGCCCGCCGGGGGTGGTCTGGAAGGTCAGGACCACGGTGCGAGGATCGAGCCGGAGGATCTTGGTGTCCCTGAGGCCGCCCGAATCGGTCGCGGTCAGCCGCAGTTCCAGGTACGACGGGTACTCGTGGTCGGGGGCGGTGAACGAGCCCGAGGCGACCCCGGTCCAGGTCTGGACCACGTGCTCATGGCAGTTGGACGGGCAGTGCTGCTGGACCAGTGTCCAGGACAGTGCCGAAGGCGGGAGCGGACCGTCCTGGGGGTCGGTGGCCGACCCGGCGAAGCTGATGAGGTCGCCGACCTTCCAGGTGGTGCCGGCGGGCGGCGCCGTGATGGTGGCCGTCGGCGGCGTGTTGCCGACCGTGACCGTCACCGTGGCGGTGGCGGAGAGGCCTCCGGGGTCGGTCACCCGCAGCTTGACGGCGTAGCTGCCGCCAGTCGTGTAGGTCCAGGTCGGCCGGGTGGCGTTGGAGTCGTCATAAGCGCCGTCGCCGTCCAGGTCCCAGGCGAAGCTGAGGGTGTCGCCGTCGGGGTCGCTGGAGCCGCTGCCGTCGAAGTTGACCGTGAGCGGGGCGGCGCCGGTGGTGGGTGAGGCCGTCGCCACGGCGACAGGGGGCCGGTTGGCGCTGAAGTACCGGATGCGGCGGATCGTGCCGCCGTCGAAGTCGACGTAGAACAGTTCCCCGCCCGGCCCCGTTTCCAGGTTGACAGGGTTGGCGGCGGCGGCCACGAACGTCTTGATCTGCCCTGGAGCGGGAAGCCCATTGGTGCCCTTGGGCATCACCCAGATGCAGTCGCGGGTGTAGTCGGCGAAGAACAGCGCGTCCTGGTACTCCGCCGGGTACGAATTCCCATTGTTGAACTGGAACTCGAGCCCGGCGGTGGCGGAGCTGCCGGTCGGGCAGGACTCATTGGGGACGACCCGGTTGCTGTGGTGGTAAGCGAAGTACGGCGAGGTGACCGCGTTGGCCGCGTACAGGTTCTCGCAGATGTTGAGGTTGGCGCTGTCGTATCCGGACTGGCGGCCGACGCCCTCGTAGCACGGCCAGCCGAAGTTCTCCATGGCCGCGTCGGTGGCGCTGGGGATGCGGTTGATCTCCTCCCAGTCGTTCCAGCCCACGTCCCCCACCCACAGCTCGCTGGTGCCGGGCCGGAAGGTGAACCGGAAGGGGTTGCGCAGCCCGTGGGCGATGACCCGGCGCGCGTTGGCGTCGGCGCTGGCGGCCAACGGGTTCCCCGCTGCCCCCGCCCCGGTGGCCGGGTCGACGCGGATCACCGAGCCGTCGAGGGAGACCGGGTCCCCGCTGGTGCGCAGGTCCTGGCTGCGCAGGGCGCCACCCTCGGCCGTCGGGGAGCTCAGGGCGGCACCGACGCCGCCCGGCGGGTCGCCGCAGGGGTTGAGCGGACTGCCGTCCTGCCCGTAGTCGACGAAGTTGAAGCTGGCGCCGTCGCCGCCGCTGGCGTACAGGTTCCCGTCGGGGCCGAACTCCACCGCACCAATGGAGTGGCTCGGGTACTGCTGGCACCAGTCCTCGATCAGGACCTGCTCGGCTCCGGTCATGACGTTGCCGGCGGCCTGCAGGCGCGACAGCCGCCCGCTGACCACGCAGCCGTCGTCGGTCGCCCCAGGAGGGGTGGGGCAGGGGTCAGAGTAGACGCCGGGGGTCCCCCAGCGAGGCGCCGGGGCGGTCGAGCCGAGCACGTGGTCATAGGAGTAGAGGACATAGACGTAGGGGTTGGCGGGGAAGTTCGGGGCCAGCGCCATTCCGAGCAGGCCCCGGTCCCAGAAGTTGTAGACGTTGACGTTGAGGTCGGCGAAGACGTCCGGGGTGGCGTCGGTCAGGGAGTCGAAGACCTTGATGACGCCGCGCTTCTCGGCGACGAAGACCCGCCCGTCGGGGGCGAAGCGGACCGCGGTAGGGTTCGTCAGCCCGCTGAACACGATCGACTCCTGGAAGCCGGCGGGCAGGGTGGCCGCCCGCGCCGCCGGGGCCGTGGCAGCCACCATTGCCGTCAGCGACCCGAGGACGAGGGCCACCGCCAGCGCCACGGGCAGGCTCCGGCCTCGCCGGGTGGAACGGCCGCGGTTCGTGGGCAGCAGGGTACGCAGGTGACCGGACATATTCGCCCCTTCCCCCATGCCGCGGCCTCGCCGACGGCTCCATGGCGATGGTCGGCCCCGCCGTCGGCGACCAGAAGGTACGAGTAGCGTAGTTTGCCTACGGTGACGACGGTCGTGGCCTGCCCAGGTGCCGCCGGACCTGTGGCATGCTCAGCCGCATGCTCGTCGACACCCACTGCCACCTGCACCTGCTGGAGCCGACGCCGGACGAGGTGGTCGCCGGGGCCCTCGCCGAGGGGGTCGGGCACCTGGTCGACGTCGGCGTCGACCTCGCCTCCAGCCGCCAGGCGGCGGCCAACGCGGCCCGGCTGCCCCAGGTGTCGGCCACCGCCGGGGTCCACCCCCATGACGCCGACACCTTCACCCAGGAGGCGCTCGGCGAGCTGCGCCGGCTGCTGGCCGCCGAGGTGGTGGTCGGGGTGGGGGAGACCGGCCTGGACTACCACTACGACAACTCGCCCCGCGACACCCAGCGGGCCGCCTTCGCGGCCCACGTGCGCCTGGCTCGCGAGCTCGACAAGGCCCTGGTGGTGCACTGCCGTGAGGCCATGGCCGACGTGCTGGCCGTCCTGGACGGCGAGGGGGCGCCGCCGAGGGTCGTCTTCCAC
This sequence comes from Actinomycetes bacterium, assembly GCA_035275125.1. Taxonomy (GTDB): domain Bacteria; phylum Actinomycetota; class CALGFH01; order CALGFH01; family CALGFH01; genus CALGFH01. The sequence continues at coordinate 3,428 of DATENJ010000472.1, forward strand.
TGCTTCGCCGGCGACGAGCGGGACGCCGCCCGGGTGGTCGAGGCCGGCTGGTACGTGTCGTTCGCGGGCACGGTCACCTTCCGCAACGCCCCCGGGCTGCGGGCCGCCTGCGCCGTGGTCCCGCTGGAGCGGATGGTGCTGGAGACCGACAGCCCGTTCCTCTCGCCCCACCCGTTCCGGGGCCGCCCCAACCGGCCCGGCCGGGTCGCGGTCACCGCCCAGACGGTCGCCGAGGTCCACCGGGTCCCGGTCGACCAGGTGGCCGAGCGGACCACGGCGACCGCGGTCGAGGCCTTCGGCCTCGCCCTCGACGGCCGTGGCTGACCTCCCGCCGCGGCCCCTGCTGACCCCCGGACGGGTGCGCGAGCTGCTGGCCGCCCACGACCTGCGGCCAAGCAAGGCCCTCGGGCAGCACTACCTGGCCGACCCCAATACCGCCCGCAAGGTGGCCCGCCTCGGCGGGATCGAGCCGGGGGAGACGGTGCTGGAGGTGGGGCCGGGGCTGGGCAGCCTGACCTTGGCCCTGCGCGAGGCCGGGGCGGCGGTGGTGGCCGTCGAGGCCGACCCGCGCCTGCTCCCGGCCCTGGCCGAGGTGCTGGGCGACGACCCCCTCGTCCGGGTCGAGGTGGCCGACGCCCTCCGGGTCGACCTGGCCGCCCTGGCCCCGGCGGCCAGGCGGCTGGTGGCCAACCTGCCCTACAACATCGCCGCCACCCTGGTCCTCAAGGTGCTGGCCGAGGCCCCGGCGATCGGCCAGCTGGTGGTCATGGTGCAGCGCGAGGTCGGCGAGCGGCTGGCCGCGGCTCCCGGGTCGGCCGCCTACGGCGCCCCCAGCGCCAAGCTGGCCGCCCAGGCCACCGCCCGCGTCCTGTCCCCGGTCAGCCGGCACGTGTTCGTGCCCGAGCCCCGCGTCGACTCGGTCCTGCTCGGCGTGACCCGGCGCGAGCACCCGGCCCTGGCCGGGGTCGACCAGGCCGAGCTGGGCCGGGTCGTCGACGCCGCCTTCGGCCAGCGGCGAAAGACCCTGC
>DATENJ010000473.1:0-2778 GCA_035275125.1 Actinomycetes bacterium
GGCGCCAACGCGGGCCGGAGGCCGACGTCGGGGTCCTGACCGGGCTGCGCACCCCGGCGCTCCGCCGGCCGGCGGTCACCTTCTCGGCCGCGGCCATGGCGGCCGGGGTGGTGGTCACCTTCCTGCCCCTGGCGGTGACCGGCGGGCCACGCAACCTGGCCGCGCTGGGGTTGTTCGTGCAGGCGGTGGCGTCGACGGTCAGCCGCTGGCGGGCCGGGCGGTACGGCGACCGGCACGGGCCGGCGGTCCTGCTCGTCCCCGGGGTGGTGGTCACCGCCGCCGGCGTGCTCGCCCTGGTCATGATCGACAGCCCGGTGGCGGTGGTGGCCGGCATGGTGGTGTTCGGGGCCGGCTTCGGGGTGGTCCAGAACGCCAGCATGACCCTGATGCTGAACCGGGTGGCGCCCTCGGGGTACGGGACGGTGAGCGCCATGTGGAACCTCGCCTTCGACGCCGGCATCGGTGCCGGCGCCTTCGGCTTCGGCGTGCTCGCCGCCCAGACCGGCTACCCGGCCGCGTTCGCCGCCACCGCCCTGGTGGTGCTGGTCGCCTTGGTTCCGCTGTGGCTGGACCGGACCGCCCATGTCGGTTGAGCCGGACCCTCCCGTCCGCACGATATGGGGGCAGTGGGGCGACGGGCCTGTTCAGCACGGACACCACGTCCGATATCATCCCGATGCTGAGCCCAGCGTCGGGGAACCGAAAGGCGGTCGCCTATGTATCCGGCCAGCTTCGAGTACGTCGCGCCGGCGACGTTGGAGGAGGCGATCGAGACCCTCGGCCGGTACGAGGACGACGCCAAGGTGCTCGCCGGCGGGCAGAGTCTCATCCCGCTCATGAAGCTGCGGTTCGCCGCCCCCCGGGTGGTGGTCGACATCAACCGTATCCCCGGCCTGGGCACGCTGGCCGAGGAGGACGGCGGCCTGCGCATCGGCGCCCTGGTCCGCCACAAGACCTGCGAGCGGTCGGAGCGGCTGGCCGGCCGCTGGGGCACCCTTGGCGACGCCGCCCCGCTGATCTCGGACCCGATCATCCGCAACCTCGGCACCGTCTGCGGGTCGCTGGCCCACGCCGACCCCCAGGGCGACTGGGGCTCGGCCCTGCTGGCCATGGACGCCGAGGTGGTCGCCCAGGGCCCCGACGGCACCCGCACCATCCCCCTCCGCGAGCTGTTCGAGGGGCCGTTCGTGACCTCGCTGGCCCCGACCGAGATCATCACCGAGGTCCGCGTGCCCGACCCCGGCCCGTCGGCCGGCGGGACCTACCTCAAGCTGGAGCGCAAGGTCGGCGACTTCGCCACCGTCGGGGTGGCCGTCCACCTGTCCGTGGCCGACGGCAGGGTCGGCCGGGCCGGGATCGCCCTGACCGCCGTCGGCCCCACCAACCTGCGGGCCACCGCCGCCGAGGAGGCGCTGGCCGGTGCGGAGCTGACCGACGAGGTGATCCTCGAGGCGGCCGAGCTGGCCGCCCACGACGCGCACCCCTACAGCGACACCCGGGGCAGCGCCGACTACAAGCGGCAGGTGGTCCAGGTGTTCGCCGAACGGGGCCTGCGGTCGGTCGCCGCGTCGCTCGGGGCGCCGGTCCACCCCGGTCCGCTGGGGCCGGTCACCAGCGAGGCAGCCCTGGAGGCCACCCGGCGCCAGGACTACTTCAGCGGCGAGCGCACGCTGGCCGGGGTGATGGAGGAGCTCGAGGAGAAGCCGGGCGGACCGGACGGGGGTGCGCGGTGAAGGTCAACGTGACGGTCAACGGGCAGGAGCGGTCGGCCGAGGTCGAGCCGAGGCTGCTGCTGGTGCACCTGCTGCGGGACAAGCTCCGCCTGACCGGGACCCACGTCGGCTGCGACACCACCAGCTGCGGGGCCTGCACGGTGCTGCTGGACGGGACCCCGGTCAAGTCGTGCACGATGTTCGCCGTCCAGGCCGAGGGCCGCGAGGTGACAACGGTCGAGGGGCTGGCCGCCAACGGCAAGCTCCACCCCATCCAGGAGGGGTTCAAGGAGGAGCACGGGCTGCAGTGCGGCTTCTGCACCCCGGGGATGCTGCTCGCCTCCAAGGCCCTGCTGGAGGAGAACCCCGACCCCAGCGAGGAGGACATCCGCTGGGCCCTGTCCGGGAACCTCTGCCGCTGCACGGGCTACCAGAACATCGTCAACGCGGTGCAGTGGACGGCAAAGAAGATCCAGTCCGACAGCGCCGCCACCGGCGCCAGCTAGGAGGCCGAGATGACCGAGGGACACACGGCCGAGCACTGGCTGGGCAGGAGCGTCAAGCGCAAGGAGGACGACCGCTTCCTCCAGGGCAAGGGCAACTACGTCGACGACATCAACCTGCCGAACATGCTCCACATGTCGATCCTGCGCAGCCCGGTCGCCCACGCCCGGATCAACTCGATCGACACCTCCGCCGCCGAGGCCCTCCCCGGGGTGGTGGCGGTGGTCACCGGCGAGCTCCTGGCCCAGCACAACCTGGCCTGGATGCCGACCCTGTCCGGCGACACCCAGGCCGTGCTGGCCACCGACAAGGTGCGCATGCAGGGCCAGGAGGTCGCCTGCGTGATCGCCGAGGACCCCTATGTCGCCCATGACGCCCTTGAGCTGATCGAGGTCGACTACGACCCGCTGCCGGTGGTGATCACGCCCCAGCAGAGCCTCGAGCCCGGCGCGCCGGTGATCCGGGACGACAAGGAAGACAAGCAGGACAACCGCGTCTACCACTGGGAGGCCGGCGACAAGGAGGCCACCGACCGGGCCTTCGAGCAGGCCGACCGGGTGGA
>DATENJ010000474.1:0-8747 GCA_035275125.1 Actinomycetes bacterium
CGACCCGACCTAGGCCGCGCGGTAATTCGGCTGCCGCGGCCGGCGGGGTCTGCTGCAATGCACCCATGGAGGGCTACCGGCAGGAGACCTACGGCGACCGGATCGCCGAGGTCTACGACGACATGACGGCGACGCTGCCCGACCCGGCCGACTGCGTCGACCGGCTGGCCGAGCTGGCCGGCCCGGGACCGGCGCTGGAGCTGGGCATCGGCACCGGCAGGATCGCCCTGCCCCTGGCGGCCCGGGGGGTCGAGGTGCACGGCATCGACGCCTCGGCGGCCATGGTCCAGCGGCTGCGGGCCAAGTCGGGCGGCGACGCCATCGCCGTGACCCTCGGCGACTTCGCCGAGGTGCCCGTCGAGGGCAGCTACCCGCTGGTGTACGTGGTCTTCAACACCTTCTTCTCGCTGCTCACCCAGGACGAGCAGGTGCGCTGCTTCGCCGCGGTGGCCGGCCGCCTTGCTCCGGGCGGCGCCTTCGTGCTCGAGCTGTTCGTGCCCGACCCGACCCTCCATCCCGGCGGCCAGAGCGTGCGGACCCGCCACCTGGGCCTTGACCTGGCCCGGCTCGATCTCGCCCTCCACGACCCGGTAGCCCAGCGGGTCGACTTCCAGAACGTGCTGCTGAGCGGCGAGGGCGTCCGGCTCCTGCCGGGGTCGGTCCGCTACGCCTGGCCGTCGGAGCTGGACCTGATGGCCCGGCTGGCCGGGCTGCGGCTGCGCGAGCGCTGGGGCGGCTGGCGCCGGGAGCCGTACACCGGCTCCACCAGCGGCCTGTACGTGTCGGTCTACGAGCACGCCGGGGCGGCCGCCTCGTAGCATGTGGCGCATGGACGGGAGCCTCGAGCTGGACGACTGGCGGCGGCGGGTGGCACTGCTGTACCTACGCGACCCGACCGAAGGGGAGGACGGCGCGGCGGTGTTCCGTCGGGGGCGGGACGAGCTGTTCCGCGACCATCCCCAGTCGCCGCTGGACGACGGGCAGCGGAGGCGGTTCGGCGGGCTGCCGTGGTTCCCCTACGACCCCGGGGCCAGGGTGGCGGCCGGGCTGCGGCCGCCAGGGGACGACGCCGAGCTGGCCGTCGACACCGGCGGCGAGGACGGCACCGTCCGCTACCGGCGGGTCGGGCGGCTGGCCACGGCGTTCGGGGACCTCACCCTGTTCTGGACCCTCGGCTACGGGGGCGGGCTGTTCCTGCCCTTCCGCGACGCCACCGCCGGGAAGGAGACGTACGGGGCCGGGCGCTACCTGACCGACACGATCAAGGGGACCTGGGGCCGGGGGCTGGTCCACCACGGCGACCGGGTGATGCTCGACTTCAACTACGCCTACAACCCGTCGTGCGCCTACAACAGCCGCTGGGCGTGCCCGCTGGCCCCGCCCGAGAACCACCTCGACGGGGCGGTCCGGGCCGGGGAGCTGGCCTACCCCGACCCGGCCTGATCCCGCCGGCGCCGGCTACTCGAGCTCGTTGGACAGCTTGCGGGCGCAGTCCTCGCGGGCGTCCGCGCCAACGGCCTTGTCCATGCAGCGCCCGAAGTCGTTGAAGTCGGTGACGTGGGTCGCGAACCAGGTGCCGATGCTGATCGTGAAGAACACACCGAGCAGCAGGGCGATGCCGCCGGTGACGAGCCCGGCCACGGCCTGGCCACGGTTGTCGGCCTCGCCCCGGTTGGCCCGCATCAGGCCGAGGATGCCGAACAGCACCGCCAGCAGGCCGAGGAGCGCCCCGAGGGGCGAAAACAGCAGGAGCAGCACCAGGGTGAGCGCGACCACGCCGACGACCAGCGCGGTCGTGCCCATGCCGTTACGACGGGACGGGGCCGCCGGGTAGCCCGGTGCCGGGTAGCTCCCGGCCGGGCCCTGACCAGGCTGGGGAGGGGACGGGGGACGGTCAGAAGGGGTGTCGGTCATGGTGACCTCCCTGAAGGCGCTCGGGGCGGCCGCACACTACTCCACCGGCCGACCCGACGGGGGGATCCGCGAGGAAGACGGCAAACTACCGGTTCAGCGGATGGGGTCGACCTGGTAGCCGAGGCGCTCCAGGTCGGCGACGATCTCGCCGGAGTGGATGGCGTTGCGGGTCTCGAGCGTGAGGCGGATCTCGACCTTGTCGAGGTCGAGGTCAAGGCCCGAGCGGTGGTGCTCGACCGAGAGCACGTTGAGGCCGAGGCGGGCCACCTCGGCGGTCAGGGCGGCCAGGTTGCCCGGGGTGTCGTCGACCACCACCCGCAGGGCCACGTACCGGCCGGCCGCGGACAGGCCGTGGTCGATCACCTTGGTCAGCAGCAGCGGGTCGACGTTGCCGCCCGACAGCAGGACCGCCACCGGCCCGTCGCCCCCGACCCGGCCGGCGAGCACCGCCGCCAGGGCGGTCGCCCCCGACGGCTCGACCACCGCCTTGGCCCGCTCCAGCAGCAGCAGCAGCGCCTGGCTGATCTCCTCCTCGCTGACCAGCACGACGTCGTCCACGTGGGCCTGGACGTGGGCCAGGGTGAGCGGCGACGGCGACTTGAGGGCGATCCCGTCGGCCATCGTGTGCAGCCGCTCAAGGCGCACGCAGCGGCCGGCCTCCAGCGAGGAGACCATGGTCGGGGCTCCGGCGGCCTCGACCCCGACCACGCGGACGTCGGGCCGGACCGCGGCCAGGGCGGCGGCGATCCCCGAGATCAGCCCGCCCCCGCCGATGGGCACGACCACCGTGGTCGCCTCGGGCGCCTCGGAGGCCAGCTCCAGCCCGATGGTGCCCTGGCCGGCGATGATCAGCGGGTCGTCGAAGGGCGGGACCAGCACCGCTCCCTCGATGTCGCCGAGAGTCCTGGCGCTGGCGATGCAGTCGTCAACGGCCTGGCCGCCCATGCGCACCGTGGCGCCGTAGTTCCGGGTCGCCTCGACCTTGGGCAGGGGCGCGTTCACGGGCATGAAGATGGTCGCCGGGTGCCCGGTGAGCTTGGCCGCCAGGGCCACCCCCTGGGCGTGGTTGCCGGCCGACCCGGCCACCACCGGCGTGCCAGGGGGCAGCCGCGAGATCCGGTTGTAGGCGCCGCGGATCTTGAACGACCCGGTGCGCTGGCGGTGCTCCGGCTTGAGGATGACCGGCCGGCCGGCCAGCGTGCTCAGCGTCTCGGAGCGGTCGACCGGCGTCTCGCGGATCACGCCGGTGAGCCGCTCCCGGGCCGCGCGGATGTCGTCGATGGTGACCAGGCGCTGGTCACCACCCAACGGCGGGTGCTCTACGACAGGCGTGCCCATTGCCAGAGAAGATACCCTTCCTCTAGGGCCGGGCGAAGGAGGACCACATGGCGAAGACCAAGGCAGCCAGCCCACGCGAGGCGCTCGAGGCCGACGAGACCGCGAGCGCCAAGCTCGGGAAGAAGCGCTACGAGGAGGAGCTGGCCCGGCTCCAGTTGGAGCTGATCAAGCTCCAGGAGTGGATCAAGCACTCGGGGCTCAGGGTGGTGGTGATCTTCGAGGGCCGCGACGCCGCCGGCAAGGGTGGAACGATCAAGCGGATCACCGAGAGCCTGAACCCGCGGATCTGCCGGGTGGTCGCCCTGGCCGCCCCGACCGAGCGCGAGCGCACCCAGTGGTACTTCCAGCGCTACGTCTCCCACCTGCCGGCGGCCGGAGAGATCGTCCTGTTCGACCGCAGCTGGTACAACCGGGCCGGGGTCGAGCGGGTGATGGGCTTCTGCACCGAGGACGAGTACGAGGAGTTCCTCCGCGCCTGCCCCGAGTTCGAGCGCATGCTCCTGCGCTCGGGGATCGTCCTGATCAAGTACTGGTTCTCGGTGTCGGACGCCGAGCAGGAGCGCCGGTTCCAGCGCCGCATCGCCGACCCGACCCGCCGCTGGAAGCTCAGCCCGATGGACCTCAAGTCACGCGAGATGTGGGTGGAGTACTCAAGGGCCAAGGACAACATGTTCCACTACACCGACACCAAGCAGTCGCCCTGGTGGGTGGTGGAGGCCGACGACAAGCGCCGGGCCCGGCTCAACTGCATCAGCCACCTGCTCGAGCAGGTCTCCTACGGCGACCTGACCCCCGAGCCGATCGAGCTGCCGCCGCGCCGCGACGACCTCGGGTACGTCCGGCCGCCCATGACCGACCAGACCTTCGTGCCCGACCGCTTCGCCTGAGAGGCCGCCCATGGCATCGATCGCGATCGGCGCCGACGACGCCGGCGCCCCCCTCAAGGAACGTCTGGCCGCCTACCTCCGCCAGCGGGGCTTCCAGGTCGAGGACTTCGGCAACGGCGACGGCCTCGACTACCCCGACGTGGCCGCCGAGGTCGCCGAGGCCGTGGCCAGGGGCGAGCACGACCGCGCCCTGCTCGTCTGCGGCACCGGCCTCGGCATGGCCATCGCCGCCAACAAGGTCCCCGGCGTCCGCGCCGCCACCGCCCACGACCCCTACTCCGCCGAACGGGCCCGCAAGTCCAACAACGCGCAGGTCCTCACCATGGGCGCCCGCGTGATCGCCCCCGAGGCCGCCGAGAAGGTCCTCGACCACTGGCTCACCGCCGAGTTCGAGCCCGGCCCCTCCTCCCCCAAGGTCGCCAAGCTGGAGGCCCTCGACGACCGTTACCGCCCCGCCGGGACAGAGCGGACCTGAGGCTACGGAGGGTCAGGCCGCAGGAGGCGCGACGACCGTGGTGGCCACTGTTGACGGCGGCGGCACGGGCTCGCCATGGGCGCGAAGGCTTTCAATGTGAAGAGGGATCGCCTCGCGGATCAGGCGCTCGACCTCTTCGATGCTGTCTCCAGCCACTCCGATGCCCGGAAGCTCGGGCGTGTAGGCCGAGTAACCGGTCTCGCTGCCTTCAATGATGACCGCATAACCGCTCACGTTCTCGGTCCCCTCACCCCGGCCTGCCAGAAGATGTTGGCGAGCGTCCCTGGTCGCAACTCCGCACTCGGCTTCCAGCAACGGTCACCGTACCAGGCTTGCTCGGGTGGCGGAACTGGCGATGGCTGCCGGTCTGCCGGACGAACCGCCAACCATCGGCCTCGATAAGCTTGATCACAGCACGGACCTTCATGGCCGCAACCTAGCTCCGTCACAAGCACAGTTGCGCCGCCGATCGAAATTTGTGGATATCCGGTCGGATCAGGCGATCCCGGCTGGTTGGGTGGCTCGGAGGAGGCCGTAGGCGATCCCGTCGGCGAGGGCTTCCCAGGAGGCGGTGACGATGTCGTCGGAGACGCCGACGGTGGTCCACTCGGCGTCGGGGTCGGCGGAGGTGACCAGGACCCGGGTGACGGCGCGGGTGCCGGCGCGGCCGTCGAGGATGCGGACCTTGAAGTCGACCAGGCCGACGTCCTTCAGCTCTGGGTGGCGGGGGCTCAGGGCGCGGCGGAGGGCCTGGTCGAGGGCGTGGACGGGGCCGACGCCCTCCCCGACGGCCAGGACCCGCTCGCCGTCGACGAGCAGGCGGACCGTGGCCTCGGAGACGTCGCTGCCGTCCTCTTTCCGCTCGACCATGACCCGGTAGCCCTCGAGGGTGAACGGCGGCTCGAAGGTGCCGCTCTCGCGGCGGACCAGCAGCTCGAAGGAGGCGTCGGCGACCTCGAAGGCGTAGCCGCGGTGCTCCAGCTCCTTGACCCGGTCCAGCACCCTCGTCCCGAGGGCGGGGTCGGCCTCCAGGTCGAGGCCGAGCTCGCCCGCCTTGGCGAGCACGTTGGAGCGGCCGGCGAGCTCCGACACCAGGACCCGGGCCTTGTTGCCGACCCGGCCGGGGTCGACGTGGCTGTAGGCGTCGGCCCTGCGGGCGATGGCCGAGGCGTGCAGCCCGGCCTTGGTGGCGAAGGCGGCCGCGCCGACATAGGGCTGGCGGTGGTCGGGGGGGAGGTTGGCCAGCTCGGCGATGGCGTGGGCGGTCGTGGTGAGGGCGGCCAGCCGGTCCTGGGGCAGCAGCTGGAGGCCCCGCTTGAGCTCGAGGCCGGCGACGATGGCGAACAGGTCGGCGTTGCCGCAGCGCTCGCCGTAGCCGTTGGCCGCGCCCTGGACGTGGCGGGCCCCGGCCTCCACCGCGACCAGCGAGTTGGCCACCGCGCAGGCCGAGTCGTCGTGGAAGTGGACCCCGACCCGGATCCCGGCCGGCAGGGCGGCCCGGACCTCGCGGACGACCCGGGCGACGCCGGTCGGCAGACTGCCGCCGTTGGTGTCGCAGAGCACCACGGTGTCGGCCCCGGCGGCGGCGGCCGCCTGGACGACGGCCAGGGCGTAGGCCGGGTCGGCGGCGTAGCCGTCGAAGAAGTGCTCGGCGTCGAAGGTGGCCCGCCGGCCCGCCGCCACCAGGTGGGCGATGGAGTCGCCGACCATGGCCAGGTTCTCCTCCAGGGTGGTCCGCAGGGCCTCGGTGACGTGCAGGTCCCAGGACTTGCCGACCAGGGTGACGATCGGGGCCTTGGAGTCCAGCAGCGCGTTCAGGTTGGGGTCGTCGTCGACCCCACGGCGGGGCCGGCGGGTGGCCCCGAACGCGGCCAGGGTGGCGTGGCGCCAGGGCAGCTCGGCGGCCCGGGCGAAGTACTCGGCGTCCTTGGGGTTGGACCCGGGCCAGCCGCCCTCGATGACGTCGACGCCGAGGTCGTCGAGCAGGCGGGTCACCCGCAGCTTGTCGGCCACGGTGAACTGGAGGCCGACCTGCTGCGACCCGTCGCGCAGGGTGGTGTCGTATGTCTCTACGTGCTCGTGCTCGGGCATGCTTGGCAAGGGGGGAACTCCTGACTCCTGGCTGGGAGCTAGGCGACGGGCTCGACCCAGTCGCGGTAGCGCTCGTCGCGACCGGTGGTCGCGGCCGAGAAGACCTCCTGCAGCCGGCGGGTAATCGGGCCCGGGTCGCCGAGGACCCGGTCGTCCACCTCCCGGATGGGCACGACCTCGGCGGCCGTGCCGGTGAAGAAGGCCTCGTCGGCCAGGTACAGGTCGGTGCGGACCAGGTCGGTCTCGCGCACCGGGATGCCCTCGCCCTCGGCGATGGTGAGAATGCTGTCGCGGGTCAGCCCGGCCAGGCAGCCGGCGGCCAGCGGCGGGGTGAGGAGCACGCCGTCGCGGACGGCGAAGACGTTCTCGCCCGACCCGTCGGTCACGTACCCGTTGGGGTTGAGCAGGATGCCTTCGTCGTAGCCGGCCTTGACCGCCTCGGCCTTGGCCAGCGAGGAGTTGATGTACTGGCCGGTGGCCTTGGCCGCGGGCGGGATGATGTTGGGGTCGAGGCGCCGCCAGGAGCTGACCTTGGCCCGGACCCCGGTCCCGAACGCCTCCTCGCCCAGGTAGGCGCCCCACGGCCAGCAGGCGATGACCATGCTGACCGGGGAGGTGAGCGGGTTGAGGCCGATCTCGCCGTAGCCGAGGAACACCAGCGGCCGGATGTAGCAGGCCGGCAGGTTGTTCATGGCGACCAGGTCCTTGGCGACCTTGACGGCCCCTTCGAGCGAGACCGGCGGCTCCATGTGGTAGATCTTGGCGCTCCGGTACAGCCGCTTCATGTGGTCGGTGAGCCGGAACACGGCCGGGCCGGCGTCGGTCGCATAGGCGCGGATGCCCTCGAAGACCCCCCAGCCGTAGTGGAGCGACGGGGTCAGCACATGGATCCGGGCCTCGTCCCAGTCGACGTACTCCCCGTCCATCCAGATCTTGCTGCTTGGCGTGATTGGCATCGTCGCCCTCCTCTTAGTCTGGGGACCCGCCGCCCGCGACGGCGGTGGCGATCCGGTCCCCGAGCGCCTTGGTCGAGTATCCCGCAGCCCCTGGCAGGGCCGCTACGGCTCCGGCCTCGAGCGCGGCCGCGGCCTCCCGTTCCCCCAGGTGGTCCAGGAGCAGGGAGGCCGACAGGACGGCGGCCACCGGGTTGGCCCGGCCGGTGCCGGCGATGTCGGGCGCCGACCCGTGGACGGGTTCGAACAGTGAGGGGGACGATTCCGGGTTGAGGTTGGCGCTGGCGGCGGTGCCGAGGCCGCCGGCGATGGCCGCGCCGAGGTCGGTGAGGATGTCGCCGAACAGGTTGTCGGTGACCATCACGTCGAAGCGGCCCGGGTCGCTGACCAGGTACAGGCAGGCGGCGTCGGCGTGGGTGTAGTCGAGGGCGACCCCGGTCTCGTCGGCCACCGCCCGTGCCGCCCGCTGCCAGAGGTCGCCGGCGTGGACGAGCACGTTGGTCTTGTGGACAAGGGTCAGCCGCCCGGCCCGCTGGCGGGCCTTGGCGGCGGCGAACCGCAGGCAGCGCTCGACCCCGGCCCTGGTCTCGATCGAGGTCTCGGTGGCGGCCTCGGCCGGGCCGCCCCGGTGGACGGTCCCGCCGGCGCCGACGTACACGCCCTCGGTGTTCTCCCGCACGACCAGCAGGTCGATGTCGTCCGGCTTGACGTCGGCCAGCGGCGACGACACCCCCGGGTACAGCTTGACCGGCCGCAGGTTCACGTAGAGGTCGAGCTCGAAGCGGAGCCGCAGCAGCAGGCCGCGCTCCAGCACCCCCGGGGGCACGTCGGGCCGGCCGACGGCCCCGAGCAGGATCGCGTCGACCTCGCCGAGCTCGGCGAGCACGGCGTCGGGCAGGACCTCGCCGGTGCGCAGGTACCGGTCGGCCCCGAGGTCGTAGTCGATCCAGTCGAGGGCGAAGCCGAAGCGCGCCCCGGCCGCCTCGGCGGCCTTGCACGCCTCGGCCACAACCTCCGGCCCGATCCCGTCCCCGGCCAGGACGGCGACCCGAAATCCTCTAGGCACCGGGGCACCCCCTTGGGGTTCCC
>DATENJ010000475.1:0-3007 GCA_035275125.1 Actinomycetes bacterium
GCCGGCTACGCCGACCAGGCCCACATGACGGCCGAGTGCACCCGCCTGGCCGGCCGCTCCCCCGCCGCCGTCCGCGCCGGCCGCTAGCCCGGGCCGTCCGGCCCGGGACGACCGTTTCCTCCAAGACAGCGGGCCGGGCCACGGGCCACCATGGCGGCGGACGACAACGCTGCTGAGGAGGAGACCGTGACGGACCTGCTGGAGAACGCGGCCGGGTTCGTGTGGCGGACCGGCCGGCTGCTCGACCGGCACCGGTTCGCCCACCTGTTCCTGGGCGGGGACCGGGCGCCGGTGCTGGCCGCCCTTGCCGCCTACCAGAACCCCGACGGCGGCTTCGGGAACGCGCTGGAGCCAGATCTCAGAGGGCCGGGCAGCCAGCCCGAGCCGGTCGAGGTCGCCTTCCGGGTGCTGAACGAGCTCGGCGCCATGGACGACCCGATGGTGACCAGGGCCTGCGACTGGCTGGCCTCGGCGAGCACGGCCGATGGCGGGGTGCCGTTCGTGCTCCCGTCGGTCCTCGAGCACCCGCGGGCCCCGTGGTGGCAGACCGAGCCCGACCCGCCGGCCGGGCTGAACCCGACGGCGGCCATCGCCGGGCTGCTCCACCGGCACAAGGTCGCCCACCCGTGGCTGGCGGGCGCGACCGCCTTCACCTGGCGGGCGCTTGACGCGATGACCGAGACCGACCCGTACGAGGTCCGGTCGGTGCTCACGTTCCTCGACCACGTCCCCGACCGGGAGCGGGCCGAGGCGGCGTTCCGGCGGATCGGGGACCTGACCATGGCCAAGGGGCTGGTCGCCCTCGACCCGGACGCCGAAGGCGACGTCCACAGCCCGCTGGACCTCGCCCCGTCCCCGGACACGATGGCCCGCCGCCTGTTCACCGACGAGGTGATCGAGGCCCACCTCGACCACCTCCTGGCCAGCCAGCGCGACGACGGCGGCTGGACGGTCAACTTCCCCGCCTGGACCGAGGCCGCCGGCCTCGAGTGGCGCGCCTGGATCACCGTCCACAACCTCGGGGTCCTGCGCGCCTACGGCCGCCTCACCGCCTAGCTGGCTAGGCCGAGGTGGCGGCCAGCTCGAAGCGGCCCTTGCCGCGGGCCTTGGCGGTGTACATGGCCACGTCGGCCTCGCGCAGGACGGCGTCGACGTCGGCGGCCTGGCTCACGGTGACGCCGACGCTGGCCCCGACCTGGACCTGGTGGCCCTGGAGGGGGAACGGGGGCGCCATCGACTCCAGGATGCGGCCGGCGACCCGGACCGCGACCTCGTGGCTCGGGGCCTGCTCGAGCAGGATGGCGAACTCGTCGCCGCCGAGGCGGGCCACCGTGTCCTCGCCCCGCACGCAGGTCTTGAGCCGCCCGGCCACCGCGACCAGCAGGTCGTCGCCGGCCGCGTGGCCGAGCTGGTCGTTGACCGTCTTGAAGTCGTCGAGGTCGATGGAGAGCAGCGCAAGGGGCGTGCCGGCCTGGGAGCGGCGGCGCAGCGCGTGGCCAACCCGCTCGCGGAACAGGGCCCGGTTGGGCAGGTTGGTGAGCCCGTCGTGGAACGCCTGGTGCTCCAGGTCGCCGACCATGGCGGCCAGCCGGCGGTTGAGGGCCTGGTTGTCGAGCACGGTCAGCAGCTGGCGGCCGACGATCAGCAGCACCAGGGCCACGAACGTCCAGTACAGGAAGGGCCCGGCCGGCTGGCCCCGCAGCTGCTGGAACGCCGAGGTGGCCACGGCCAGGGCCAGGGGGCAGTAGGGCAGCAGGAGCTGGAGCCGGCCCGACCGCCGCCCGACCCAGGTGATCCCGACCGCCGCCGGCCGGCGGGCCGCCGTCGCCACCAGTAGGTAGCCGGCGAACCAGCCGACGTCGGACAGGGCCCCGGTCGTGTAGGTCCCCTCCTGGGTGAGGTAGGCGAAGCTGGTGTCGGCAACGGCCAGGCTGAGCAGGCCGGCCCCGAGCAGCAGGACCGGCGCCCCGCCGACCCGGGTCCGGGCCACGACCACGAACACGATGGTGGCCAGCACCACGTCCCCGACCGGGTAGGCGAGCACGATCGCCTGCTCGAGCACGCTGCCCTCGCCGGCCCGGAACACCGGGCCGAGCACCAGCGACCAGCTGGTGTACAGCAGCGAGGTGGCGATCACCGCCCCGTCCAGCAGCGACCGGGCCTGGAGGGCGGCCCGCTCGGCCCGGCCCGGGAAGGCCAGCATGGCCGCGACGGCCAGCGGGATGGCCCCCAGGTAGCCGACGTCGGCGAGCGACGGGAACGGCAGCTCACGCCGAGTGAGGTGCTCGTACCACACCCAGGTGGCCTGCCCGACCGCCCAGGACGCGGCCGAAGCGGCCAGCAGGGCCCAGGCCCGGCGGGCCCGGCCGCCCGATCCCGAGACGGCCGCCAAGGCGCAGCTGACCGCGGCCAGCGACGGCGCCAGCAGCTGGGCCAGGTTGGCGGTCAGCCTGACCGACTCGTCGCCCACCGGCCGGATCGTCAGGAACGCCAGAAAGGCCAGGCTGGCCCCGACGGCCAGCCCCAGGCTGAGCCGGAGACTCCGGTCGCGTCGCGTCTCCCCCACCTCCCCGCTCCCCTCGATCGGGGTGTCGCGGCCCTCGACGGGGCTCCTCTCCCCACCTTGATCGGCACGTCGGGCGGGGGGATGGAGTGGACGAACCGGCGTAGTAGGCTTGGCCCATGCGCGCACTCGTGGCCGATCCGACGGCCTCCCCTTCCTTGTCCCTGGCCGACCTGCCCGAGCCGGCCCCAGGCCCCGGCGAGCTCCTGCTCGACATGGAGGCGGCCTCGGTCAACCGGGGCGAGATCCGCACGGCGGCCAAGCAGCCGCCGGGCACGGTCATCGGCTGGGACGTGGCCGGGACGGTGGCCGCCCTCGGTGAGGGCGTGACCACCTTCGACGTCGGCGAGCGGGTGGTGGCGCTGTCCCCGCGCGCCGGCAGCTTCGCCGCGCGGGTGGTCGTCCCGGCCGAGTGGGCCGCGCCGCTGCCGTCGGCCTGCGACT
>DATENJ010000476.1:0-4204 GCA_035275125.1 Actinomycetes bacterium
GCCAGCCGGGCCCGCCGCTGCTCGAACCGGGTCAGGGCGGCCTGGACGGCGGCCGGCGAGGGTGGGACGTCGGGCGCGGTCAGGGCGATCGCCGGGGCGGCCAGCTCGGCGCTGCGCTGGAGCTCGGCCAGGGTGTCGGCGCAGGAGGCGCAGGCGTGCACGTGGTCGTGCAGCGGCGCCGGGGTGCCGGCGTCGGCGTCGATGGACGCCCGCAGGGCACCGAGGTCAGGGCAGGGCATCGTGGGCTCCCGGGTCCGGGTCGTCGTCACTGTCGAGGTAGGCCTCGCGGAAGGCCCGCTCGCCGCGGGCCAGCAGGACCCCGACCGAGCCGACGGCGAGGTCGAGGGTCGCGCCGATCTCCGCGTACGAGTAGCCGGCGTGGCGCAGCAGCAGGCAGGCTCGCTGCCGTTCGGGCAGGGAGGCGAGCGCCTGGCGCACCGCCCGCTGCTGCTCGGCCCGGAGGACGTCGAGGAGGGGGCTGGCGCCGGTGTCGGTCTCGTCCTCGGCCCGCTCCGCCCTGCCCGCCCGGTCGAGGCGGGCCGTGGCCCGCCGCTGGCCCCGCAGCCGGTTGTAGGTGGTGTTCAGGCAGACCCGCCGCAGCCAGGCCGCGACCTCGTCGTCCGGCCGTTCCAGCACCGGGTGGCCGTCGAGCTTGAGAAAGGTCTCCTGCACGACGTCCTCGGCCTCGCCATGGTCCCCGAGCAGCCGGTACCCGAGCCCGTACAGCTCCCGGTACCGCTCCCGGAACACCGAAGCGAACCGCTCCCGGACCTCGGTCCGGGTCCCGGCCTCATCCTGTACGGCACGCACCGGCCGCTCCTCGATGGTCATGTCTGGTCAAGGTACCTCTCACCCATTCCAACACCACCCCCCGCTCATGTCTTACAACGGGCGACCCAGTGGGCGACGGCGGCGCCGGCCAGCTCGACCAGCATCATCCAGAGTCGGGAGATGAGCGCGACGACCAGGGCGGGGCCGGCGGGGAGGACGGGGGCGAGGGCGACCACCAGGACGCCCTCGCGGACGCCGAGGCCGGCCGGGGTGAGCAGGGCGAGGAAGCCGGCGGCATACGCGGCGGCGTAGGCGGCCACGACCAGGGGGACGTCGGCCACCGCGAGCGGGTACATGCTGGCCACCAGGGCGGCGAAGGCCAGGCCGGTGACCGCCCAGTAGACGGCGTAGCCGACGACCAGCAGCGCCACCGTGCCCGCCGACGGGGTCAGCTCGGCGGGGTCGAGCCCGGGGAAGCGGCGGCGGGCCAGGGCGAGGAGCTGGCGGCGGAACAGCGCCGCCAGGGCGGCCCCGGCCACGACGACGACCGCGCCGAGGAGGGCGGGTCGGCCGAGGCGGGCCCGCTCGGCGAGCAGGACCGGGAGACCGACCAGGAGGGCGACCCCGACCGACAGGAGCTGGGTGAGGGCCATGACGGCCAGGGTGGTGCGGCGGGCCACGCCCTCGCGGCGGGCCAGCTCGACCGCGCCGACGTAGCTCCAGACGTTGCCCGGGACATACCTGGCCAGATTGGACAGGAACCAGATCCGGGCCCCGGCGGCCAGCCCCGTCCCGGCGGCCCGGCCCAACGCCAGGCCCCAAAGGCAGGCGACCAGCCCATAGGAAAGCGCCAGCAGCACCGTCGCCACTGCGAAAAGCCCGGGCTCCAGCCGCCATTTCAACGAAATGACGTCGTTCCAGCGCGCGGCCAGCGTGGCCACGAAAAAGCCCGCGACCACGGCCAGCACCGCGACCGTCAGCCAGCGAGAGCGCTTCGGAGCGCTGGAAGGAACAGAATCGGCGTCCACTGGCGCGCATCCTAGCGGCGCCGAGTGTTTGCCTGCCTCGACTTTTTCGATTACCGTCATGGCGCTCCGGCAAACCTTTTTCGCTTCGAGGAGGAATCCGCCCTGATGGCAGTCAAGGTCGTCCATGTGTCGGACATTTCCGGCAAGGAGGCCGACGAGCAGTCGTTAGGACAGCTCGTGGTCCACGAGCACCCCGAGTACGCCGACCTGCCGGTGACCCTCGAGGTGCTGCCCGAGGAGGTCGAGTCGCTCCAGGGCGCGAGCCGCTTCGTCACCGTCGAGTGGGTCGCCCCCGGCGCCCGGCGGGGCGAGCGGATGGTGGTCAGCCTTGACGACTTCAACCTGCTGGCCGGGGCGGGCGTGATGGAGTCGGCCGTCCAGGACGCGCTGATCGCCAAGCACCGCAACCGGCCCCGCTCGGGCGGGACCGGCGGGGGCGGGTCGGCCTCGGCCGGCCGTTCGGGCCGCGGCAAGGTCAACTACGCCACCCTCGAGCACGCCGGTGAGCCCCACCGCGGCCGCATCACCGAGGCCGAGAAGGAGCTCGTCCGCAAGAACCTCGACCAGGTGAACAAGCGCCTCCGCGACGCCGGGCAGCGTGAGATCGACCCCGCCGACCAGGCCATGCGCGACCGCTACGGCCTGGAGTAGCGCCGCCGCGGTCCATCGGCGATTGCCTGCAACCGGCCGCCGGGCCAGCCCGAAGTACGGGTCGAGCCCAGCCCCGCATTGCAGGAGGTCGTCTTGGCAAGACTCCGCGTCCTGGTCGGCGCGATCCTGGCCGCCGCTCTGGTCCTGGCCTTCGCGGTCCCGGCCTCGGCGAACGGCGGGACCGCCAAGGTCCGCGCATTCCACAACAGCCCCGACACCCCGGCGGTCGACATCTACGTGAACGGCGCCAAGACGCTGTCGGACGTGACCTACGGGACCCTCAGCGACTACCTCGAGGTGCCCCGGGGGACCTACAACGTGCAGGTGAAGGTGGCCCCGTCCAGCGCCGGCGACCCGGCGGCCCTCGAGGCCGACGTGCGCCTCGGCCGCCGCCCGGTCACCATCGCCGCCATCGGCTCGCTGACCGGCGACGGCGGCCCGCTCCAGCTCAAGGTGCTGCGCGACCGCGACACCGTCTCGCGCTACCTGACCCGCCTGCGGGTCGCCCACACCAGCCCCGACGCCCCCGCCGTCGACGTCCAGGCCAAGCTGTTCGGCCGCTGGGTCCCGGTCGTCCGGGGGCTCGAGTTCGGCGAGGCCAGCGGCTACCTGCTCCTCCCGGCCTGGACCTACCGGCTGCGGATCGTCGCCGCCGGCACCAGCACCGTGGTCAAGGACCTGGGCAAGATCAGGCTCAAGGGCGGCACCTCGCACACCGCCTGGGCGGTCGGGTTCCTCAGCCCCGACGACAGCTACCCCGGCTTCGACGTGTTCGTGTCGGTGGACGGCTGATCCAGGGCGATGGAGTCGGTCTGGGACTACCCGCGGCCGCCGAGGGTCGAGCCCTCGGCGGCCCGCGTGGTCGTCGAGCTGGACGGGCAGGTGCTGGCCGACACCCGGCGCAGCCTCCGGGTGCTGGAGACCAGCCACCCGCCCGTCTTCTACATCCCGGCGGCCGACGTCCGGGTCGAGCGGCTGCGCCCCTCGGCCCGGCGGCCAACCTTCTGCGAGTTCAAGGGGGCGGCCAGGTACTACGATGCCGGCGACCGTCCGGCGGTCGCCTGGTCCTACGCCCTGCCCGGTCCCGGTTTCGAGGCCATCGCCGGGTGCTACGCCTTCTACCCGGGCCGGGTGGACCGCGCCACCGTCGACGGCGAGCCGGTCGAGGCCCAGCCGGGCGACTTCTACGGCGGCTGGATCACCTCGGCGGTGCGCGGGCCGTTCAAGGGCGGGCCGGGGACGACGGGCTGGTGACGGAACGGAGGTGAACGGCTGGTGCCGGTGCTGGTCGGGACCTCTGGCTGGCAGTACCGGGACTGGCGGGGCCGCTTCTATCCCCAAGGGCTGGCCCAGGCCCGCTGGCTGGAGCACTACGCCGAGCGGTTCGCCACCGTCGAGTCCAACAACGCCTTCTACCGGCTGCCCGAGCCGCACACCTTCGCCGCCTGGGCCGAGCGGACCCCGCCCGGGTTCGTGATGGCCGTCAAGGCCAGCCGGTTCCTGACCCACCAGAAGCGCCTGCGCGACCCCGAGGAGCCGGTGGGCCGGCTGATGGACCGCGCCCGCCACCTCGGCGACAAGCTCGGCCCGGTCCTGCTCCAGCTCCCCCCGACCCTCAAGGCCGACCCGGCCGTCCTCGACCGGACCCTGCGGGCGTTCCCGGCCGGGACCCGGGTCGCGGTCGAGCCCCGCCACGACAGCTGGTGGACCGACGAGGTCCGCGACCTGCTCGGCGAGCACGGGGCGGCCCTGTG
>DATENJ010000477.1:0-64236 GCA_035275125.1 Actinomycetes bacterium
GAGCCGCTCGACGCCAACCTGGCCCGCGACACGCACCTGGAGGCGCTCTGGGCCGGCCACCTGGACAGCCCCAGCGGCGTGACGGCGGCAGCCGAGGCCGCGCGCGCCGCGCCCCCCGGTCCCGAACCGACGCGTGCGGCCGACCTCCTGCTGGAGGCGTTCGCACTACGGTTGACGCAGGGGTATGCGGCGGCCGCGCCGCTGCTGACTCGAGCGCTCGAGCTGAGCCTCACGCCGGCCGGCGGCAACGACGAAGCCGGCATCTGGCGCAGGCTCGCCGATGGCAGGGCTGGCGCCATCGTCGCCCTCGAGGTCTGGGACGCCGAATCCTGGCATGCCCTGGCCGCTGTCCAGGCACAGTTCACCCGCGACACGGGCGCGCTTGTGCATCTGCAGTACGCGCTCAACCTCCTCGCCATGGCCCACCTGTTCGCCGGCGAGCTGACTACGGCAGCGCGACTGGTCGACGAAGATCGCCTGATCACGGAGGTGACCGGGAACCCGCCGGTCGGGTATGCCGCGATGGCGCTCCCGGCCTGGCAGGGTCAGGAGGCGCCGGCCTCTGCGCTGATCGAGTCCACCTCGCAGGCGGCGACCGCGCGCGGCCTGGGCAGGATGGTCAGCTTCGCTGACTACGCGAGCTCGGTGCTCTACAACGGCCTCGGTCGCTACGACGCGGCACGCGACCCCGCCTGGCGAGCCTTCCAGCGTGACGAGCTCGGCTGCGGGCCCTATGTCGTTCCCGAGCTGGCCGAGGCGGCGGCCCGGACCGGCGACGAGAAGCTGGTCAGGGCCGCCCTCCAGTGGCTGACCGAACGCACGCGGCTGGCACCCACCGAATGGTCGCTGGGGATCGAAGCCCGCGTCCGCGCCCGCTCAGCCAGGGCGAGGCCGCCGAGCGGCACTACCGCGAGTCGATCGATCGGCTGGGGCGCACCCGCGTTCTCGTGCAGCTGGCCCGAGCGCATTTGCTCTACGGCGAGTGGCTGCGCCGCCAGCGACGCCGCCTCGACGCGCGCCCGCAGCTGCGTACAGCCTGCGCCATGCTGGAGGCGATGGGCATCGACGGGTTCGCCGAGCGAGCCAGGCGTGAGCTGCGGGTCACCGGCGCGACCTCCCGCAAGCGGACGGTCGCGTCCCGCGAGGAGCTGACCGCCCAGGAGACCGTGATCGCGGAACTGGCCCGCGAGGGGCTGTCCAACCACGAGATCGGCGGCCGGTTGTCCATCAGCTCACGCACGGTCCAGTACCACCTGGGCAAGGTCTTCGCCAAGCTCGCCATCAGCTCCCGCAGCCAACTCGACCGCGCCCTGGCCAGAGACCCGGACAGCGCCGGGTCGCTCCAGCTGTAGCGCCGCGGGCCACGACTGGCCAGTCGTGCTGGCCACTGGCGGATGCGAACGCCACCGTCGCGAACCAGACTCAGAGCCCTGCATCGAGCCGTCCGCCGCTCGTTCCCGCGGAGAGGCAAATGGTCCAAGCCACGAACCACCACTCTTCATTTGGCCCCCTGAGCCAGGTCGACGCTGGCCTGCTGAATGTTGGCCACGCCGACATCGGCCCGGCCGAAGCTCCGGTGGCCGTGCTGCTGCACGGCTGGCCGTACGACATTCACAGCTACGCCGAGGTCGCCCCGCTGTTGGCGGCGGCCGGCTACCGGGTGGTCGTCCCCTATCTGCGTGGCTTTGGCACGACCCGCCTGCTCTCCGACGCGAGCTTGCGCAACGGGGAGCAGGCCGTGCTCGCCCTTGACGTCATCGCGTTGCTGGATGCCCTCGAGATCGAGCGCGCGATCCTTGCCGGCTTCGATTGGGGAGCGCGGACGGCCAACGTCGTCGCGGCGCTCTGGCCGGAACGCTGCACGGCGCTCGTCTCGGTGAGCGGGTATCTCATTGGGAGCCAGGCAGCCGGCAAGGTTCCGTTGCCGCCAGCCGCTGAGCTGCAATGGTGGTACCAGTACTACTTCGCGACCGAACGCGGCCGGGTCGGGTACGACCACAACCGGCGCGACTTCGCCAAGCTGATCTGGCGAATCGCCTCGCCCGAGTGGACCTTTGACGACGCCACCTTCGATCGCAGCGCCGCCGCCTTCGACAACCCCGATCACGTCGAGATCGTGATCAACAACTACCGCTGGCGGCTGGGCCTGGCCAAGGGCGAGCCCCAGTACAACGAGCTCGAGAACCGGCTCGCCGAAGGTCCGGTGATCGGCGTGCCGACCATCACCCTCGAAGGCGACGCCAACGGCGCCCCGCATCCGGACCCGAGCTCCTACGCCGAGAAGTTCTCAGGTTCCTATTCGCACCGGACCATCGAGGGCGGCATCGGGCACAACCTTCCCCAGGAGGCTCCGGAAGCGTTCGCCAACGCCGTCATTGACGTCGACGCCCACTAACCAGGGAGCTTGTCCAACCATGGAACCGACCCGGCCCGCGGTCGACCTGTCCGTCCAGGGTCAGCTACCGTCGCTCTCCGGCGCCACCGGCTGGCTGAACTCGCCGCCACTCACGGCGACGGACCTTCGCGGCAAGGTCGTCCTGGTCAACTTCTGGACCTACACCTGCATCAACTGGCTCCGCCAGCTTCCCTACGTCCGCGCCTGGGCCGAGAGATACCAGGACGACATGCTGGTCGTGCTGGGCGTCCACACGCCCGAGTTCGACGTCGAACGCGACCTCGACAACGTCCGCCGAGCCGTCACGGACCTGCGGGTCGACTATCCGGTCGTGATCGACAACGACTACGCGATCTGGGATGCATTCGGCAACCGCTACTGGCCGGCCCTCTACTTCGCCGACGCCCAAGGGCAGATCCGGCACCATCGCTTCGGCGAGGGTGACTACGAGCAGTCAGAAGCGGTCATTCAGCGACTGCTGACCGCGGCCGGGGGCGGCCCCTTCGGCCACGATCTGGTCTCGGTCGATCCCGGTGGGGTGGAAGCCGCCGCCGACTGGGACAGCTTGTGGTCCCCGGAGAACTACCTCGGCTATGGGCGTACCGAGAACTTCGCCTCACCCAACGGTGCGGTCCTGGACACCCCCCACCTCTACGCCGCCCCCACACCATTGGCCCTCAACCACTGGGCCCTTTCGGGCGACTGGACGGTCCACGCCCAGGCCATCGTGCTCAACGAGACGGAGGGACGGCTCCTCTACCGCTTCCACGCCCGCGACCTGCACCTGGTCATGGGACCAGCCGTCTCAGGCACCGCTGTGCGGTTCCGCGTGCAGCTCGACGGCCAGCCCCTGGGTGCCGGGCACGGAATCGACGTCGACGACCAGGGCAACGGCACAGCCACCGAACCACGCCTCTACCAGCTCATACGCCAGTCCGGACCGGTGACCGACCGCACCTTCGAGGCCACCTTCCTCGACCCTGGCGTGCGGGCCTACGCCTTCACCTTCGGCTAGGTTGTCGACAAGCGTGTGACTGAAGGGTGCAGGCATGGAGTTGTTCCCGGCGATACCGCTGGCCGAATGGCAGGACACCAAGCAGACGCTGCACCGGTTCTGCCAGGTCGTCGGCAAGATCCGGCTGGCCGCCAGCATGCGGCGCAACCATTGGTGGAACGTCCCGTTCCACCTCACCGGCCAGGGCGTCACCACCCGGCCCATGGGCCAGGTCGACGGCAACCCGATCTTCACCATCGACTTCGACTTCGTCGATCACCAGCTGCGCATCCACACCCTGGACGGCCGGGCGGTCACGGTCCCACTCCAGGGCCAGTCGGTCGCCTCCTTCCATGACCAGACCCTCCAGGCCCTGGCCGAGCTCGGGATCAGGGTGGCCATCGCTCACCCGCATCCATTCGACCTGCCCGACGCCGACCGGCCCTTCGCCGACGACACCGAGCACGCCAGCTACGACCCCCTCTGGGCCAGCCGCTACTGGCAGGTCCTCAGCCAGGTCAACCTGGTCCTGGAGGAGTTCGCGGCCCGGTTCTCGGGCAAGGTCAGCCCGGTGCACCACTTCTGGCACACCTTCGACATCGCCCACACCCGCTTCTCCGACCGCAACATCGACCAGCCTGCAACGGCCGATCCCGTCTCCCGGGAGGCGTATTCGCGGGAGGTGATCAGCTTCGGCTTCTGGTTTGGCGACGACCGCTTCGCCGAGCCGGCGTTCTACAGCTACACCGCCCCGGAGCCGTCCGGCCTGGCCGACCAGCCGCTGGAACCCGAGGCGGCCTGGTGGGACCCGTACAACGCCAGCCACCTGGCCGTCCTGCGCTACGACGACGCCCGCGCCGGCGACGACCCCCGCGCCACTGTGCTTGACTTCTTCGAGAGCGCCTACCAGGCCGGCGCCCGGCTCGCCGACTGGGACATCGGGCGCCTGGCCAGCCCCGGCGGGATCACCGACCCCGCAACACTCGCTGCGCCGTGAGGAGGAGGTAGGTCATGGCCGACACCCAGGGAGACGGCAGGGACGCCAGGACCGACGGGAGCCGCGAGCGGCCCGGCCGGGCCCCGGCCGAGGACGCCGACCGGGTGCCCTGGCGGGTCGAGGGAGCCAGGGGCGACGCGGACAGGGCGTCGCAGCGGCCGCGGCCGTTCGGGCCGCGCTTCTGGTGGATCCTGCTTGGCCTGCTGGTGCTCAACTGGGTGCTGTCGACCATGCTGGTCCGGTCCCCCGAACGCACCGAGGTGCCCTACACGTTGTTCCGCGCCCAGGTCGAGGCGGGCAACGTCGCCTCCGTCACCGGGATTGAGGACGCCATCAACGGCAACTTCAAGAACGCGGTCCGCGTCCCCGTTGACGACCAGACCGAGGAGGTGACCCGGTTCAGCACCCGCCGGCCCTCCTTCGCCGCCGACGACAACCTCTGGGAGCTGCTGACCGAGCACAAGGTGGAGGTCTCGGCGGAGCCGCCGCCCGGGCCGTCCCTGCTGGAGCGGGTGCTGCTCGGCTTCGGCCCCACCCTGCTCCTGGTCGGCCTGTTCGTGCTGCTGGCCCGGCGGGCGACCGGGGGCGCGGGGGGCGCGGGCGGCGCCCTCGGCGGCTTTGGCCGCTCCAAGGCCCGCCGCTACGAACCCGAGACCGGCCGGCGCACCACCTTCGCCGACGTGGCCGGCATCGACGAGGTCGAGGACGAGGTGACCGAGGTCGTCGACTTCCTCAAGAACCCCGACCGCTACCGGCGGCTGGGGGCCATGGTCCCGAAGGGGGTGCTGCTGGCCGGCCCGCCCGGCACCGGCAAGACCCTGCTCGCCCGGGCCGTGGCCGGCGAGGCCGACGTGCCCTTCTACTTCGTTTCGGCCTCGGAGTTCATCGAGTTCATCGTGGGCGTGGGCGCCAGCCGCGTCCGCGACCTGTTCGATACGGCCAAGAAGAACGCTCCGGCGATCATCTTCATCGACGAGCTGGACGCGATCGGCCGTGCCCGCGGCGCGTCCCTCAGCGTGGGCGGCCACGACGAGCGGGAGCAGACCCTCAACCAGATCCTGACCGAGATGGACGGCTTCACCGGCACCGAGAACGTGATCGTGCTTGGCGCCACCAACCGGCCCGAGATCCTCGACCCGGCGCTGCTGCGCCCGGGGCGCTTCGACCGCCGGCTCACCATCAGCCCGCCCGACCAGGCCGGCCGCCGCCAGATCCTGGATGTGCACGCCCGCGGCGTGCCCCTGGCCCCCGATGTCGACCTGGACGCGGTTGCCTCCGCCACCCCGGGCATGGTCGGGGCCGAGCTGGCCAACCTGATCAACGAGGCTGCCCTGACGGCCGCCCGCCGCCACCACACCGAGGTCCAGCAGGCCGACTTCACTGACGCCCTGGAGAAGATCGTGCTCGGCAGCGAGCGTCGGATCCTGCTCTCGGCCGAGGACCGCCGGCGTACCGCCTACCACGAGGCCGGCCACGCCCTGCTCGGCATGCTGACCCCCGGCGCCGACCCGGTCCGCAAGATCTCGATCGTGCCCCGCGGCCACGCTCTGGGGGTCACCTTCCAGTCCCCCGACGCCGACCGCTACTCCTACAGCGCCAGCTACCTGCGCGGGCGCATCGCCGGGATGCTGGCCGGCCGGGCCGCCGAGGAGCTTGTCTACAACGATGTCACCACCGGCGCCGAGAACGACCTCGAGCAGGCCACCGGCATCGCCAAGCAGATGGTCGGGCGCTGGGGCATGTCCGAGAAGGTGGGGGTGCTGTCGGCGCTGCCCGACCCGCGACGCGAGCAGCCGATTGGCCTGGGGGGCGACGACACCTCGCCGGCAACCAGAGAGCTGATCGAGACCGAGGCCCGCCGCATCCTCGAGCAGGGCCACGACCAGGCCCTCGAGACCCTGCGGGCCAACCGGGACCGGCTCGACGCCCTGGTCGAGGCCCTGCTGCGGACCGAGACCCTCGACGCCGGCGACGCCTACCGCGCCGCCGGCGTCCCCTACCCGGCTGAGCCCGACCTGCCCGCCCAGGCCCCCGACGTGGTCCGCCGCTAGCAGCCGCCGGCAAGGAGCATGGCGTGGTGTGGACGAAGGACACGACACCGGCGACATACGAAACCGACCCGGGTGCCGGTATGGCCATCAGACTGCTCGGCCACCTGCGCCACAGCCGCTATCTGTTCTACTTCGCGGTGGT
Organism: Actinomycetes bacterium; assembly: GCA_035275125.1. Lineage (GTDB taxonomy): Bacteria > Actinomycetota > CALGFH01 > CALGFH01 > CALGFH01 > CALGFH01. The sequence goes on from DATENJ010000477.1 coordinate 6,580, forward strand.
GTCGACCCTGCTCGCGGTGGCCCTGGTGATGCTGTACGGGACCGTGCAGATCGTCGTCTTCGTGGTCGACCTCCTCCGCCACGGCAGCATCGACAACCGGTGGGGCGCTGAGCTGCGTCTCACGGTCATCGAGGTGGTGGACCTGTTCCTGATCGGCACGGTGCTGGTCTGGTCGTCACGGTCCTCTCGGTGGTGTTCCGTGGCCAGATCGTGACCTGGGACGGACAGCGCGATCTCCTTGGGTTCGGGGTCGCGATCGGCGCCGTCATCGCCGGCCTGACCTTCTTCCTCCGGCACGAGCCGCGCAGGCCCCCATGGCAGGACCAGGAGCAGGAGCAACCGCCGACCCGGCCAACGCCGCCGTGACGGGGACCAGCATTTTCGGCTGACGTTCACCTGCCCGCCCCGCCACGGGCAGGTCGTCGCCCTCAAGGCCGACGATCATCCGGCTCGTGATCACTCTGGAGCGGCGCATCGTTCGGGGGCCCGCCCGGGAAGGCGGATACCGCCGGTTGGGTGTGGTCGGCGGGGAACCGCGGCAGCTACGCACCGAGCTGGTCGGGTCTGGCCGCCGGCCAGGAGAGCGGCGGCCGCTGCTGGCCTTCGCGCACCTGTCCGATCTGCACGTGATGGACCACCAGTCGCCCGGTCGGGTCGAGCTCCTGGACCGCTACGCCGATCCTGACTCGCCGATCCGCGACCGAGTCGGCATGGTCGGTTCCTACCGGCCCCAGGAGCTGTTCACCTACCACGTGGTCGAGGCGATGGTGCAGGCCATCAACGCCGTCGGCGCCTCGCCGGCCGCCGCCAGGCCGCTGGATTTCGCGGTGGTGACCGGGGATGCGACCGACAACTGCCAGTACAACGAGCTGCGCGCCTACATCGACCTGCTCGACGGTGGGTCGATGGTGGTCCCGGACTCCGGCGACGTCAGCTGCTACCAAGGGGTCGCGGATTCGGTGGCGCACGACCACCGCTACTGGCATCCGCACGGCGGCCGGCCCGACCTGCCGCGAACTCGCTGGGGGCTGCCCTGTGTCCCCGACGGTCTGGACATGGCTCGCGTCCCCTTCACGGCCACCGGGCTGCGGCTGCCCTGGTATGCGGTCTACGGGAACCACGATAACCAGGTGAAAGGTACCGTTCCCGCCAACCAGGCGCTGGTGGACACACTGGTCGGCGAACGCAAGCCCATCACCCCCCCTGACCGGTTGGATGCCCTGGAGGTGCTGCGCCAACTCGATCTCGGCGACCACTCCGCGATGGCTGCCGTGGCGGTCGGCGCCCGCACCCGGACCGTGGCGCCGGATCCTCGTCGGCGGCCGGTGGCCAGGGCCGAGCATGTCCTGGAGCATTTCCGGACTCCTGGTTCGCCGGTCGGTCACGGATTCACCCGACCCGACGACGGCGACGACCGGGCCTGGTACGCGTTCGATCACGACGCCATCCGCTGTGTCGTGCTCGACACGGTGAACGAACACGGCGGCTGGCAGGGCTCCATCGGCGCCGACCAGCTCGCCTGGCTGACCGGCGAGTTGGTGGACGCCGCCGACCGGGTCGTCGTCCTGTTCAGCCACCACCCGCTGGAATCGCTGGTCAATGCCCGCCGCCCGCCAGGGACACCAAGGCGAGTCCTCGGCCCGGAGCTGCGCGAGCTGCTCCTGGCCCACCGGTGCGTCGCGCTGTGGGTGAACGGCCATTCCCACCGCCATCGGATCAGCCCGGTCGCCGGCGGCAACGGCACCGGCGGGTTCTGGCAGGTCACCACGGCCTCGCATATCGACTGGCCGCAGCAGAGCCGGATCATCGAACTGGTCGAGGACGGCTCCGGGCAGCTCAGCATCGACACCACCGTGCTGGACAGCGCCGCTCCCGCCGGTCACGACGGCGGCGACAGTCCGCTGTCGTTGGCGGCCCTGTCCCGGGAGATCGCCGCCAACCACTGGCAGGCTCGCGATCCCGCCGGCCGGATCAGGGTCGGACCAGGCAGCCCGCTCGACCGCAACACCACGCTGCTGGTCCCCTGACCCCACGGGATCATCCCTCGTCGGACGTGCTCGATGCGTCCTGAGCGGATCGTCGTGTCGGTCAATCAGCGAGGAACTCGAGCAGCGCCTTGTTGACCTCCTCGGGATAGGTCCAGCCGACGTTGTGCGGACCGCCCTCGACCGTGACCAGCCGAAGGTCCTTGACCAGCGCGGGTAGCCGCTGGGCGGTGGCGCTGAGCGGCAGGATCCGGTCCTCGGTGCCGTGCACGACCAGCATGGGCACGTCGATCTTGGGCAGGTCGCCGCGGAAATCGGTCAACCAGCTGTCGACGCAGGCGTAGCTCGCGTGCGGCGAGGCGGTCGCGGCGACGTTGAAGCTGGCCTGCCAGGCCTGTGGGCTGATCCGGCTGGGTCCGAGGACATCCACGTTGTAGAAGTTGTCGAAGAGTCCTTGAAGTAGGCGTAGCGGTCCGCGAGGACCGCCGCCTTGATGCCCTCGAACACCTGACCGTCGACCCCTTCCGGGTTGTCGTCGGTCTTGAGGAGGAACGGGGGGATCGCGCCCAGCAGCACCGCCTTGCGAACCCGGGCCGACCCGTAGGCCCCGAGGTAGCGGGTCACCTCCCCGGTCCCCATCGAGAAGCCGACCAGAAGCACATCCTCCAGCGCCAGATGCTCCAGCAGGACGTTGAGGTCGGCGGCGAAGGTGTCGTAGTCGTAGCCGATGGTCGGCTGGCTCGACAGGCCGAACCCACGTCGGTCGTAGCTGATCACGCGGTAGCCCGCGGCCAGGAGCGCGCGTTCCTGCCGCTCCCACGAACGCCCGTTGAGGGGGTAGCCATGGATCAGCACCACCGGAGGGCCCGAGCCGTGGTCCTCGAAGTAGAGGTCGATGTCGTTGCCGTTCTCGGTTCCGACGGTCACGGTCGCCATGCTGTCCCCTTTCCCTACCGTAGTGACCGGAACGCGGCCCGCATCTCCTCTGAGAACAGCTGGGGCTGCTCCCAGGCGGCGAAATGGCCGCCTCGGTCGAGCCGGTTGTAGTGGATGAGGTTGTTGGGGTACGCGCGCTCGGCCCAGCTCCGCGGAGCCTGGTACAGCTCGTCGGGGAACACGCTGATGGCGAACGGGATGGTGATCGGCTTGGCGTCGAAGAAGCCGGCCTTGTTCTCCCAGTAGAGGCGAGCCGTGGCGACGCCGGTGTTGGTCAGCCAGTAGAGCGTGATGTTGTCGAGGAGGTCGTCCCGGGTGAGGTCGCTCTGGAGCGTCCCCTCGAGGACCCGCTTGACCAGGCCGGGCTGACCGGTCCCGTCGCCGTGGTCGAGCATGAAGGCCGCGAGATCGATCGGCGAGTCGGCCAGCCCGTACATCGTCTGCGGACGCGTCGACATGATGTTCGCGTAGGCCACATGCTTGGCGTAGAAGCTGAGCAGCTGCTCGTAGGCGGTTCGCTCCTCGTCGCTGAGACCGGACGGCGGCGGGTCGCCGGTCAGGAAGCCCTTGACGATCTCTGGCGGGGCGGTGCCGGGCATGTTGGAGTGGATGCCGAGCAGCCCCGGAGCCGCCTGCACGCCCATGGCCTGCGTCACGGCCGCACCCCAGTCGCCGCCCTGGGCCACGAACCTGGTGTAGCCGAGGCGGTTCATCAGCACGACCCAGGCGCGCGCGATCCGCGTCGGGTCCCAGCCGGTGGCGGTCGGCTTGGCCGAGAACCCGTGCCCTGGCAGGGAGGGGATCACCAGATGGAACGCGTCCGCCTCGCTGGCGCCGTGCGACGTCGGGTCGGTGAGCGGCCCGATGATCTTGAGCTGCTCGATGATCGAGCCGGGCCAGCCGTGGGTGACGATCAGCGGGAGTGCGTCCTCATGCTGGGAGCGGACGTGGATGAAGTGGATGTCGAGGCCGTCGATCTCGGTCGTGAACTGTGGCAGCGTGTTCAGCTTGGCCTCGCACCTGCTCCAGTCGTGCTCGGTCGCCCAGTAGCGGGCGAGCTCCTGCATGGTCGCGAGCTGCACGCCTTGTGAGTCGTCGTCGACCGTCTCGCGCTCGGGCCACCTGGTCGCTTCGATGCGCCGGCGCAGCTCGACCAGGTCCTCGTCGGGGAAGCTGGCCTGGAAGGGGCGGATCGCTGTGGCGGCCGCTGCGGGTTCGGTCGGGACAGCCATGCAGACCTCCTTGGTGGTGTGTCGTTCAGCGGGTCTCGGTTGGCAGGGCGGTCGTTGATCATCCCGGTTGCCTAGCCCCGAGCCCCGACCCGGGCTGCGGCCCGGATCAGCCTCGCCACCACGTCAGGGTGGGAAGCCGGCGAGGCGTGACTGGAACGGACCTCCACCGTGGTCGCGCCGATCCGGTCGGCCATGAACCGCTCCAGGTCCGGGTTGATCATCCGGTCCTGGGTGGAGACCAGGAACCACGACGGCAGCGTCCTCCACGCCGGCGGCCCCGCCAGGTCGGTGAAGCTCCTCGCCGCGATCGGCTTCTGCACCGAGGCCAGGACCCGCGCCTCGGCCAGCGGGATGTCCGGGGCGAAGTTGTCTGGGATCGCCGCCGGATCGAACCACAGGAACCCCAGCGAGTCGGGCTGGGTGTGGGCCAGGCCAGGCGGCGGCGGGAACCTGCTCCCCAGCTCACCGAGGCTCTCCCCCTCGTCGGGCGCGAACGCCGACGCGAACACCAGGCCGACCACGTTGTCGGCGCCGGTGGCGGCGCCGGAGATCACCGCACCGCCGTAGGAGTGGCCGGCCAGGACGGTCGGGCCCGCCAGCCGCTCGGCCAGGACGTGGCGGGTCCAGGCGACATCTTCGGCCAGTGAGGTCAGCGGCAACTGCACCGCGACCACGTCGTAGCCGCGCTGCTGGAGGATGGTGATGACCCGGCTCCAGCTTGACCCGTCAACCCACGCCCCGTGCACCAACAGCACATTCGCCTTGGGACGCCCACCGCTGGTCCTGGCCGCGGCCGCGGGGGCCAGGCCGGCGGCCTGGACCGCGGCCAGGCCGGCGACGGCGGCGGTGCCCTTCAACACGGTCCGTCGGGTCGGCGTACTCATGTGTTCCCTCCTTGCGGTGTTCATGCGGGAGCTCCGACCCGGTATGGGGCCAGGAACGCGGTCAGCGCGGCCAGCAGCTCCTCGGGAGCCTGCTCGGCGACCCAGTGGGCGGCGCCGGCGAGGACCACGCCCTGGACGTGGTCGGCGGCGAGCCGCATCGTCGCCGCGACTCCGTCACCAACGCTCTCCGCGCCACCGATGGCCAGCACGGGCAGGCTCAGCCGCTGGGCCTTGCGCTGCTCGTTCTGTGCCATCGTGGTGCTGAGCGCCCGGTAGAACCCGAAGCTGCCGCGCAGGGCGTCGGGGTCGGCGGCGAGCAGGTCGATGTAGTAGCTGACGGTGTCCTCGGGCAGCTTGCTGGTCCCGGCCGAGGCGTCGATCTCGGACCCGAAGAAGATCTCCTCCCGTCCCTTGACCAGCCGTTCGTTCACCTCGGCGGGGAGCTGGTTGAACATCAGGTGCCAGAGCCGGGCGTTGAGCAGCGGGGGCAGGAACAGCGGCGGCGAGGGCGAGATGCCCGGGAGCGGGGCCTCGGAGACGACCAGGCGCTCCACCCGGTCCCGGTGGTCGGCGGCCAGGGCGTAGGCGATCGGCATCCCGGTGTCGGTCCCGTACAGGGCGAAGCGCCGGTGGCCCAGCACCTCCATCAGCGCGACCAGGTCCCCGGCCAGGGTGCCGGTGTCGTAGCCGTCCGCGGGTTTGTCGGACAGCCCGATGCCGCGCTGGTCGACCGCGACGACCTGGAAGTCCCGGGCCAGGGTGGGCATGAGCATGCGCCAGGCGTACCAGGTCTGGGGCCAGCCGTGGACCAGCAGCAGCGGCGGGCCGTTGCCGCCGGTGACCGCGTGCAGGCGCAGCTGGCCGGTGTCGACATAGCGGCTGGTGAAGGTGTCGGTGAACCCTGCCGGGAGGTGCGGCGCCCCGGAGACGGAGCCGGCGCCCTCCGGCGTGGGAGATGAGCTCATGAAAGCTCCTTTCGCATGGTCTACCGGGTTGGGGTAGACCCGTTCTGCCCAGCTGCGCGGCGCCGGGTCGTACAGGCAGGGCCGGACCGCTGCGCCGTCCGCGCGGTGCACACCGTCCGCCAAGTCTCGTTCGCGCCGGCTGGCGATCGCATCTGCCAGTGGCCAGCGCGACTGGCCAGTCGCGTGCGTGGTGGAATGACCGTGAGCAGGACGGCTAACAGGAGGACGCCGTGAGCGCGTTCAGCGACGCCGAAATCGAGTACCTCGGGAGCCAGCGGCTCGGGCGGCTGGCCACGGTCGGCAACGACGGCATGCCCCACGTCGTCCCCGTCGCCTTCCGGTACAACCGCGACGCCGACAGCATCGACATCGGCGGGCACGACTTCGCCCAGCGAAAGAAGTTCCGCGACGTCCAGCGGACCGGCGTCGCGGCGTTGGTGGTCGATGATGTGCTGCCGCCCTGGCAGCCCCGGGCCGTGGAGGTGCGCGGCCCGGCGACCACGGTCGACACCGGCGGCAAGGCCATCATGGAGGGGTTCGACGACCCGATCATCAGAATCACGCCTCGCCGGATCGTCTCGTGGGGCCTCGAGGACGGCTTCCAGGCCCGATCAGTGGGCTGAAGGCTGAACGACCCTTCCGGCTCAGGACAGGCGGCGTTCGAGCTCCCTCGGGTACTCGGGGAAGTAGCGGGAGATGTCGCTGAGGGAGAACTGCCGCAGGATCGAGGTGGCCGGCTCCCGCTCGAGAAGGAAGCGGAAGGACTCCCGCACCACTCGCTCAAGATCATCCTCGCCGAGCTCGAGCCGCTCGCCGAGCCGCTCGGGCACCGTCACCTCGTGCGTGGTCTCGGCCCGGCCCTCGCGGACCTCGACCCGGAAGATCCGGGGCGCCAAGAGGGTGATGCTGATGTCTGCCATGTCGGGATCACTTCAGCGCTATCGTCCAGCACCAGGAGGGGCTGACGCTTTTCTTGGCGGGAGCTGTCGATTTCGCGGCTCCCCGTTTGTCTCATGGGTGACCGTCCACAACAAGGAGGAAGCCATGCAGTACGTGCTGCTGATCTACCACGGCACCAGCCTCACGACCCAGCGGCCGGAAGAGGAGCAGAAGCGCATCTACGCCGAGTGGGCGGAGGTCAACAAGACGCCCGGCCTCACCGGCGGCCTGCCGATGGGGCTTCCCGAGAACGCCACCACCGTGCGGGTCCAGGACGGCAAGACGCTGACCACCGATGGCCCGTTCGTCGAGATCAAGGAGGCGGTCGGCGGCTACGCCGTCCTGGAGGCCGACGACCTCGACGCGGCGATCGAGCTGGCCTCGCGGATCCCAACGGCCCGCCTTGGCGGCGCCGTCGAGATCCGCCCCAGCGAGAAGTATTGGTAGCCACCCTCGAGCAGGTCTTCCGCGACCACTGGGGTCGTGTGCTGGCTGCGCTGATCGGCTTCCTCGGCGACTTCGACCTCGCCGAGGAAGCCGCGCAGGAGGCCTTCGCGATCGCCGCGGAGCGCTGGCCCCAGGACGGGGTCCCCGCGAACCCGAGCGCCTGGCTGGTGACAACGGCGCGCAACCGTGCCATCAACCGCATCCGTCGTGACCGCACCCTGGCGGCGAAGACTCGCCTGCTGCAGGTGCCGGAGGCGGCAGAGGACACCATGGACGCGACGTTCCCCGACGAGCGGCTCGAGCTCATCTTCACCTGCTGTCATCCGGCGCTGGCCACCGAGGCGCAGGTCGCGCTCACGCTGCGGACGCTCGGCGGCCTGACCACCGGCGAGATCGCCCGGGCGTTCCTGGTCCCCGAGCCGACCATGGCCCAGCGGCTGGTGCGGGCCAAGCGCAAGATCAAGGCCGCCGGGATCCCGTTCCGGGTGCCGCCCGAGCACCTGCTGCCCGATCGGCTCGACGCCGTGCTGGCGGTCGTCTACCTGATCTTCAACCAGGGCTACGGCGGCCGGGGCGACCTGGCGGCCGAGGCGATCTGGCTGGGGCGGGCGCTGGCCGAGCTGCTGCCCGACGAGCCGGAGGTGCACGGCCTGCTGGCGTTGATGCTGCTGCTGGACGCCCGCCGGGCGGCGCGGTTCCGCGACGGCGAGGTGGTGCTGCTGGCCGACCAGGACCACTCGCTGCTGGACACCGCGGAGATCGCCCAGGGTCGGGCGGCGCTCGATCGGGGCCTGGCGCTGGGTGGCCGCGGCCCCTACGTGGTGCAGGCGGCGATCGCGTCCCTGCACGCCGACCAGCCGCGCGACTGGCCCCAGATCGCCGCGCTGTACGGTGAGCTCTCGCGCCTGACCGGTTCGCCCGTCGTCGAGCTGAGCCGAGCGGTCGCGGTCGCCGAGACCCAGGGCCCACAGGCGGGCCTGGAGATCGTCGACCGCCTCCCCTTGGAGGACTACCACTACCTGCACGCCACCCGCGGCGAGCTGCTGCGCCGCCTCGGCCGCACCCTCGAGGCCCGCGAGGCCTACCGCCGAGCCCTGACCCTGGTCCACGACGACACCGAGCGACGCCTGCTCCAGCGTCAGCTGGCAGAGCTCGACACCTTGCGGCGTTAGAGACTTGACGACTATCCCTGGCTTGCGGCAGAGTAACCCACGAGATGACGGTCCGGGTCGCACGGACTCCACGCACCGCTGTGCAGACACAAGACGAGGAGACGCGGGTGACTGCAGTCGTGGGCGAGGGAAGCTTCACCTACCAGGTCGATCCTACCTGGGAGCAATTGCCCGCCGGCTGGAGCCATCCCGATGTCGCCAGCATCGCCGTGGACGACCAGGACCGGGTCTTCGTTTTCAACCGCGGCGAGCACCCCGTCATTATCTACGACCGCAACGGCACGTTCCTGGATGCCTGGGGCGAAGGCGAGTTCTCCAATGCCCATGGGATCGCGATCGCGCCCGATGGAACCGCCTATTGCGGCGACAAAGAGGCGCACGCGGTCAAGCGGTTCACCCCGGACGGACGGCTGCTCGAGGTGCTCGGCACCCCTGGCGTTCCCTCCGACACCGGGGTCGTCGACGATTTCCTCACGATCAAGCAGGGCGGCCCGCCGTTCAACGGGCCCACCGACATCGACTTCGGGCCGACCGGTGACGTGTACGTCAGTGACGGCTACTGGAACGCCCGGGTCCACTGCTTCGCCAGCAACGGCCGGCTCCGTTTCTCCTGGGGCCAGCCGGGGACCGGCAAGGGCGAGTTCAACATCCCCCACGCCCTCGCCGTCGCCGCCGACGGACGGGTGCTGGTTGCCGACCGAGAGAACGATCGCATCCAGATCTTCTCCCCCGAGGGCGTCTACCTGGATGAATGGACCGACCTGACCAGGCCCGACGACCTCACGATCGGACCTGACGGACACGTCTATGTGGTGGAGCTGGGCCGGTACGTGGGCCGGTGGCCGAGCACGCCGCCTGATACGCCCGACAGCCCACCGTCACGCTTGTCGGTCTTCGATCTCGAAGGCAACCTCCTGGCCAGGTGGGGGACCCGGGCCGCCTGCGCGCCGGCGAGCTTCTTCGCTCCCCACGGGATCGCGGTGGACTCGCGGGGCGACATCTATGTCGGCGAGGCCAACTGGTCCGGCGGTGGCAAGGACGGCGACGTACCCCCCGACTGCCACACCCTGCAGAAGTTCGTCCGCCGCTGACCGCCGAACGTGCCTGCCGTGGCCGAAGGCGAGCTTGCCGAGATTGTCAGGAGCTATTACCGGCTGGTGGACACGAGCGACTTCACTCGAATGCTCGAGTTGTTCGCCGATGACGCTGTCTACCGGCGGCCGGGCTATGCGCCGCTCGTTGGCAAGCCGGCCCTGACCGAGTTCTACCTCGGCGTCCGCGTTATCGAGTCCGGCCGACACGAACTGTCCAGCATCCTGGTGCAGGATCGCTCGGCCGCCGTCGAGGGCCAGTTCGCCGGCCAACTGAAGGACGGCACCAGCGTCCGCCTACAGTTCGCCGACTTCTTCCGGTTCCATGCCGGCCGGATCGTCGAGCGAAGCACCTATTTCGACGCCCCCGCGGTCTAGCGCGAGAACGCCGCTGGCGTTGGCCTTCCCCCGCCGGCTTCCCCAGTGCACGAGGCACGGATCGCGTCGACCATGCCCTGGAGGGCCTCCAGGAGCAGCCAGATGTCGCCGGAGCAGACGATCATGTCGGCTCCGGACTCGAACAGCTCGACCGCCTCGTCGACCGAGGAAGGCACCCGGCCGTAGGACTTGCCGTTGGCGAGGCAGGCCCGCCGTATCCGGTCGGCCGCCTCCAGGAAGGTCGGATGGGCGAACTCGCCGGGGATCCCCAGCGAAGAGCTGAGGTCGTTGTGGCCCAGCCAGAGCCCATCGACGCCGTCGATGGCGGCGATCGCCTCGACGTCGTCGAGGCCGTCGCGGTTCTCGATGGTGGCGAACAAGGTGGTCCGGCGGTTGGCATCGGCGAGCTTCTGCCTGGCCGGTCCGGGACGGTAGTCGTCATGAGCGATCTGCAGCGCGACGCCTCGGTGGCCCTCGGGCGGGTACTTCATCCAGTCCAGGATCTGGCTGGCCTCCTGGGCGTTGCGCACGTGGGGCAGGAGGAGGGCCTCGGCCCCCAGGTCACAAGCCATCGCCACATCGTGGTAGGTCTTGGACGCGGGCCGGATCACGACGGGCAGCTGCGCTGCCTCCATGTAGCGCAGCACGTTGTTCACGGTCTCGAAGGTGAAGCCCGCGTGCTCCATATCGAAAAAGACGAAGTCGCAACCCGCGGCCTTGAGGATTTTGCCGATCCCGGGCGATACGAACTCCATGACACAGGTGCCGACTTTGACCTCTCGTGATCTCGCCATGTCCTTGAATCCCAAAGCCGGCCTCCTTGGTACGTCGTCAATTTCTATACGACGTCTGCGACCTAGCGTGACGTAGGGATTTGATGCTTTCGGATCGAGCGTCGTTAGAGTATTGACAACTATCTGCCCGCAGCCTACCCTACTGCCGCGCAGGAGTGCAGTCAAGGCACTTGACGGTCCCCTCCCAGCCGCGGGCCGGGTTTGGCGATTCGGAGAGGTGACCAGATGCTGTCGAGGAGATCCGTCGTCACCATCCTCATCGTGGCGCTGGCACTGGTCGCGGCCGGCTGCGGCAACAGGAACGATGAGCAGCAGACAGCTTCCCGGACGCGACTCACGATCCTGGCCGAGGACGTTCCCACCGGCCTCGACTACGACGGGCCCGCGGTGGGCATCCCCACGAGTCAGACCGGGATGGTCAACCTCATGGAAGGCTTGCTGACCTACGCCCCGGCCGGCCAGAACGACGAGGGCGTGCGGCTGCTCGACTTCACCAAGTACGAGGGTCGGCTGGCGGAGTCCTGGGACTATGACCCGGCCACCCTCACCTGGACCTTCCACCTGCGCCAAGGGGTGGTCGGCTGCGAGGGGGCCAGCTTCAACGCCGACGACGTGCTCTACACCTTTGCCCGGGCCAAGTCGGTGAGCGGCCCGATCCCGCTCGGCTGGTTCGAGGCCAACACCGCCGGGATCGACGGGTTCACCCCCGACGTGATCACTGACGAGTCCAAGCGCGAGCTCGGTGACGAGGTCACCAAGGTGGACGACTACACCGTCAAGATCCGCCAGTCCCGGCCGCCGAGCCAGCTGTTCCTGCCCGTGCTCGCCCAGTGGGCCGGCGTCCTCATCTTCGACAAGGAGACGATGGAGGCCAACAAGACCGACAAGGACCCCTGGAGCCACGAGTACACCAACAACACCAACGCCCCCAGCTTCGGCCCCTACTGCCTCAAGACCTGGGAGAAGGGCAGCCAGTTCGTGGTCACCGCGAACCCCCAGTACTACCGGGGCGCGCCCGCGGTCTCCGAAATCGTCTACCGCAAGGTCCCCGAGAGCGCCAACCGGGTGGCCGCGCTGCGCAGCGGTGACGCGGACCTGGTCGAGCACCTGACGCCCAAGGAGTTCCACGCGCTCCGCGACGCCGACGGGATCGAGGTCTCCGGGGTGATCGGCAACGAGACGCTCCTCATCCACCTGAACTGGAAGACCAAGCCGTTCGACGACGAGCGCGTGCGGCAGGCGTTCGCCCACGCCATCCCCTACGACGAGATCATCGCCAACGGGTACGCGGGCCAGGCCAAGAAGTGGGAGAGCCAGATCTCCTCCACCTACCCCGGCTACCACCGTCCCGCCAAGCAGTACGGCACCGACCCCGCCGCCGCACGCGAGCTGCTGGCCCAGGCGGGGTTCCCGGACGGCCGTGGCCTTGACCGGTTCGGGGACGCCTTGCGGCTGACCTACACCGCCGAGAAGCAGTCCACCCTCGGCCCCATCGCGACCGTCATCCAGGCCTCGCTGCGCGAGGTCGGGTTCCCGGTCGAGCTCGACCCGATCCCCCAGACGCAGTTCGCCGACCGCCTCTACACCAAGCACGACCTCCCGCTGGCGCTGGACGACATCGAGAAGGCGGTGCCGGTGGACGGCGGCTACGCGCTGCTGATCGCCCACACCACCTACGGCTGCTGCGCCAACAACGGCAACTTCGCCGACCCCCGCGTCGACGAGCTGGTCAAGGCGGCCAACGTCGAGACCGACCAGGCCAAGCGGAGCACCCTGCTGGCGCAGGCGCAGGACATCCTGATGGAGCGGCTCAGCCTCCTGCCGATCGTCGAGTACAAGACCCAGTGGGCCTACCGGGACGACGTGCAGGGCATCACCTGGCATCCGGAGAACTCCCTCAGGTGGTCCGACCTTCGCGCCGGCGGCTAGGACCGCCACCGCACCGGGCCGGCGACCGCCCCGGAACGGGCCCGCGATGACCGAGCTGGCCGACCTCGACGGCGCCGGGCTCCTGGCCGCCTACCGGGCCGGCCAGGCCTCGCCGGTCGAGGCCGTCGCCTCCTGCCTCGAGCGGATCGAACGGCTCGAAGCCCAGGTCAACGCGGTGGTGACACTCCGCGCCGAGACCTGCCTCGAACAGGCACAGGCCTCCCTGCGGCGCTGGCGCGAGGGCGCGCCGCGGCCGCTGGAGGGGCTGCCGGTCGGGCTCAAGGACATCATCTTCACCGCGGGCGTGCGCACCACCGGCGGCTCGGCCATCTATGGCGACCTGGTCCCGGCGGCGGACGCGGCCGTGGTGGAACGGCTGACCGCCGCCGGCGCGCTGGTACTGGCCAAGCTGCAGACCTACGAGTTCGCCATGGGCGACAACAGCCACTACGGCCCCACCCGCAACCCATGGCGGCTGGACCACACGCCGGGTGGCTCCTCGACCGGCTCGGGCGCGGCGCTGGCCGCGCGCGAGCTGCCTCTGGCCGTCGGCACCGACACCGGCGGGTCGATCCGGGTGCCGGCCAGCTTCTGCGGGGTGGTCGGCCTCAAGCCGACCCTCGGCCTGGTCAGCCGTCGGGGCGTCATGCTGCAGTCGTGGACGCTCGACCACGTGGGGCCGATGGCCCGCTCGGTCGCCGACGCCGCGCGCATGCTGACCTCGATGGCCGGCCACGACCCGCTGGACCCGGCCTCGATCGGCGGCCCCGCCGGCAGCTACCAGCAGGCGCTGGCCGCCGGCGTGCGAGGCATGCGCATCGGCGTACCGACGGACTGGTTCTTCGACGTCGTGGACCCCGAGGTCGAGGCGGCCACCAGGCAGGCGCTGGCCGTTCTCGCCGAGCAGGGCGCCAGCATCGTGGAGGTGTCGCTGCCGACCGCTCGACTGTCCGACGTCATCGGCTGGACGATCATGTACGCCGAGTACGCCGCGTTGCACGAGGACACCTTCGACCGCCTCGAGGACTACAGCGCTCCCCTGTCGCAGGAGATCCTGGTCAGCTCCCAGTTCGTCAGCGCGCTGGACTACGCCCGGTCGCTACGCGCCATGCACCTCGTCCAGCGCGACTTCGAGTCCGCCTTCGAGCAGGTCCAGGCGCTGGTCGTTCCCGGCATGGTCGCGGTCGCGCCGCGCCTGGACGACATGCGCTTCCGGATCGGTGCCCGCGACTACAAGTGGGGCGAGCTGGTGGCCCGCACGACGATGATCTTCAACCTCGCCGGTATCCCCGCCCTCTCGCTCCCCGCCGGGCTGCACAGCTCCGGGCTGCCCATGGGCATCCAGGTGGCCGCGCGGCCGTTCGACGAGGCCACCTGCTTCCAGATCGGCCAGGCCTATGAGCAGGCCACCGGCCACCACCTGCTGGCACCTCCGCTGCTGTCGGCCTGAGCGCGGTCAGGGCAGCAGGTAGCGGCGCTCGATGGCGGCGCCGACGGTGTATTTGGGGTCGACGACGTTCCCGAGGCGCACGCGGCCGCAGAGGCTGAGCAGCATGTAGGCGTCCCAGCGGTCGAAGCCGTAGTCGGTCACCATCCACCGGACCAGTTCCCGGTAGGCGATGCGGCAGGCATCCTCCAGCGGGCGGGCGCTCCCCACCGTCATGATCAGCCCGTCGGTCTCCAGGCGGGGCCACTCGATCGCCCAGCCCTTGACCAGGTCGACCCCGATGGTCGTGACCGTGGCGAACTCCACCGCAACCCCGCAGACCTCGCCGTCGCCCTGGCAGGCGTGCGCGTCGCCGATGAACAGCCGACCACCCGGGGCCCGCACCGGCAGGTAGGTGACGCTGCCAGGGCCGATGTCGGGCAGGTCCATGTTGCCGCCGTGGCTGTCAGGGGTCAGGGTGTTGACCGAGTCGATCTCCGGTGAGCAGCTCAGTGTTCCGATGTGGGGGCGGTACGGGAGCGTGATGCGGGGGCTCCAATGGACCCACTGCTCGTCGACGTCGACCTTGCGGACGATCTCCGGCAGTGGCTCGTTGAGGGTGGCCGTGAGGGCCGTGCCTGTCAGGGCCCCGAACTCGGGGATCATGCAGCAGGTCCCTCTGGGCTGTGGCCCCCGAGGGACGATGGACTCGATGTGGACCGCGACGGCGTCGCCCGCCTCCGCTCCCTCGACGAGGATGGGGCCGTTCTGCGGGTTGGTGAAGGGCAGGCGGACCTTCTCGGTCGGCTTGTCCTGTTCGCTGCGGATGGCCCCGTCGAAGGCGTCCCTGGTGGTCACGACCACCCGGTCCCCCGGCCTGACCCGCAGGACCGGCTCGGAGTAGGGCCCGATCGTGTAGTGGTAGGTCCCCTGCCGCTCCTCGGTGAGCTCGTGGGTCTCGGGCTCGCTCCCGCGTCCCTCGCCCCGCCGCGCCGCCACGGCCTCGTCGGGCCATTCCATGGTCACCTCCCAACCTCGCGCAGCTTGTTGGTCCGGTCGTCCACCCTGACGCAGGCGACCGTATGACCCTCGGACACAGCGCGCGGCTCGGGCCGCTGCGGCAGGCAGTCGGCGCGGACAAGCGGGCACCTGGAGGAGAACAGGCACCCGGGGGCGAGCTCGATGGAGCTGGGGATCTCGCCCTCAAGGACCCAGCGGTCGAGGACCGCGGCGGGGTCGGCGGGCAGCGACGCCGACAGCAGCGCCTGGGTGTAGGGGTGCTGGGGGTCGTGGAAGACCTGGTCGACGGGACCGACCTCCACGAAGGTGCCCCGGTACATGACCGCCACCCGGTCGCAGTGGGCGCCGATGGTGAACAGGTCGTGGGAGATCAACAGGAAGGTCAGACCGCGCTCGCGCTTGATCTGGTCGAGCAGCGCCAGGATGCCGGCTCGGATCGACAGGTCCAGCGAGGAGGTCGGCTCGTCCAGCACCAGGAATCCGGGGTCGGTGGCGATGGCTCTGGCGATCGCGACCCGCTGCGCCTCGCCGCCGCTCAGCTCCCTGGGAAAGCGGCGCACGTGGCCGGGGTTGAGCTGGACCAGGCCGAGCAGCTCCCGGGCCCGGGCCGTCCGGCCCGCGCGGTCAAGGCGGGTGTGCAGGCGCAGCGGCTCCTCCAGGATCGCGCCCACCCGCATCCTGGGGTTCAGGGAATCGAAGGGGTCCTGGAAGACGACCTGGGTCCGGGCCCGCCACGAGCGCAGGTCGCTGCCGGACAGCCCGGCGACGTCGACTCCGTCGAACCGGATCCCGCCACTGGTCGGCTCGACCAGGCGCAGCAGGCACCTGCCGACGGTGGACTTGCCCGAGCCGCTCTCGCCGACCAGCCCCAGGGTCTCACCCGGCTCGATGCGGAAGGAGACGCCGTTGACCGCGTGGACGAGACCCTTGCCTCGGCCCGCCGGATAGTGCTTGACGAGGTTGTCGACCACCAGCGCCACGCTCACCGGCGGCTCCCGGAGTCCATCTGCTGCCCGCGCCCAGGGGCTGAGGCGATCAGCCGCCGGCTGTACGGATGCTCCGGCTCGGCGAACACCCGGCGCACCGGGCCCTTCTCCACCACGCGCCCGGCCAGCATGATCTCCACCCGGTCGCAGTAGTGGGCGACGATGCCGAGGTCGTGGGTGACGAACAGGACCGAGGACCCGGTCTGGCGCACCTTGGCCCGCAGCAGGTCCAGGATCTGGGCCTGGACGGTGACGTCCAGGCCGGTGGTGGGCTCGTCGGCCACCAGCAGCCGGGGCTCGTTGATGGTGGCGATGGCGATCAGGGCCCGCTGGGCCATGCCGCCGCTGAGCTGGTGGGCGTAGGCCCGGGCGCGGCGCTGGGCGTCTGGGATGCCCATGCGCTCCAGCGCCGCAACCGCCTGCCGCCAGGCCTGCCGCCGGTCCACCCGGTGGTGGGCCCGGTAGGCGTGCGCGACCTGGTCGCCGATGCGGACCAGCGGGTTGAGCGCGGCGCGCGGGTTCTGGACGACCAGGCCGATCTGGCCGCCGCGGATCTGCCGCAGCCGCTCCTCCGAGGCACCCAGGACGTCTTCGCCGAGGAACCGCACCTCGCCGCCGTCGATCCTGCCCGGCGCCCGGACCAGGCCAAGGAGGGCGAGCGCGGCCGTCGACTTCCCGGACCCGCTCTCACCGACCAGGCCGACGAACTCACCCTCGCGGATGGTGAGCGCGAACTCCACGACGGCGCTGACGTCGCCGGCGTCCAGTGGGTAGGTGACGTTGAGCCCGCTCGCCTCCAGCACGACCGGCCGTGGCGTCCCGACGCCGTCGTCGGGACTATCGGCCATAGCGGTCCTCCAGCAGGTTGCCGAACACGGCGTACCCGAAGACCGTCACCGAGATGGCGATGCCGGGGAAGACCGACGGCCACCACTCTCCGAGGACGATGAGGCTGGCACCGGTTGCGATCATCCCGCCCCATTCCGGCGTCGGGGGCCGCACCCCGGCGCCGATGAAGCTGAGCCCGGCCGTCAGCAGGATCGCCCAGCCAACCGTCACCGAAGCCTGGATCAGCGACGGCGCCATCGAGTTGCGCAGGACGTGCTTGAGCGCGATCACGATCTCGCGGTGGCCGACGGCGCGGGCCGCCTCCACGTAGGTCCGCGAGCGCTGGGTGACCACCTGGCTGCGGGTCAGCCGCAGGAAGATCGGCGTGAACAGCACAGCCAGCGTGAGCACGATGTTCAGCAGGCTGCGCCCGGTCAGCACGACCAGGATCATGGCCAGGATGAAGACCGGGAACGACTGGAAGACGTCGGAGATGCGGGTGAGGGCCTCCGAGCTGCCGGTGCGGTAGTAGCCGGCGAGCAGGCCGAGGAACGTCCCGAGCGCCAGCGACAGCGCGGTGGCGGCGAGCCCCACGACCACGTCGACGCGGGGCGCGCAGACCACTCGGGAGAAGACGTCCAAGCCGGCGGAGTCGGTCCCGAACCAGTGGACCGGCTGGTCCAGTTGGCCGCGGACGGTCGCCAGCAGCAGCCCCGGGACCCTCGGCAGGCTCGGCGGGGGCTCCGAGACCCGGCCGGTCGGCACCTCCGGGTCGTAGGGGGCCACGACGCCGCCGAACAGGGCCAGCAGGATCGAGGCGCCCACGATGCAGGTGCCCACAACGGTGAGGGGGTTGTGCCGGACGACCCGCAGCCAGGGTCGCGGCCGGCCGACGTCGGGTGGGAGCTGCGGCTGCATCGCCGTCATTGCGCCACTCGCGGATCCACCAGCGCGTGGATGACGTCGATGGCCAGCAGGGTCAGCAGGGACCCGGCCGTGATGACGAGGATGACCCCCTGGATGGCGGGGTAGTCCAACGAGAGGACCGACCGCAGCGCGTACTGGCCCAGGCCGCCGAGGGAGAAGACCTGCTCGATCAGGACGGCGCCGCCGAGCATGTAGCCGTAGAGGATGCCGATCAGCGTCAGCGAGGGCGCGAAGGCGTTGCGGAAGGTGTACATGGCGACGCGGAACGGCGACAGGCCGCAGCTGCGCGCGTACAGGATGTGGTCCGACGCCAGCACCGCCAGCATGCTCTGGCGGACCATCTTGATGATCGGGCCGGAGAGCACGAACGCGAGCGTCAGCACCGGCAGCATCAGGTGATGGAGCGCCTCGACGAAGACCGAGCCTCGCCCGGCCAGCAGCGCGTCCAGGGTCAGGAAGCCGGTCACCGTTTCGGGTGGGCTGGTCAGCGGGTCCAGGCGGCCGAGCGGCGCCGGCGCCAGGCCCCATTCAGAGAAGAACAGGAAGACGAACATCAGCCCCCACCAGAACTCCGGCTGGGCGCCGGCGAACAGGCTGTAGGTGAACGCGGCCCGGTCCACGAGCCCTCGCGGGCGGAGCGCCGCGACCATGCCGATCGGGACCCCGACCAGGACCGCGACCAGGAAGCTGTAGGTGATCAGCTCGAGGGTCACGGGCAGGAACTTGCCAATCTCCTGGGCCACCGGCGAGCCGGTCACCCACGAGCTGCCCAGGTCACCTTGCAGGATGCCGGATCCCTCGGCCTCGCGGTCCAGCCCCAGGTAGATCCCGAGCTGCCTGGGGATCGACTTGTCCAGATCCAGCGAGGCGCGCGCGTGGGCGATCGCCTCGGGCGTGGCGTTGAGGCCTACCAGCCGCCCCACCGGGTCGGCGGGGAGGAGCCTGATGAGGAAGAACACGAGCAGGGTGATGCCAGCGAGCTGAACCACCGCCACCAGCAGACGGCGCAGCACGTAGGTGGTCAACATGCCCTGGAATCTAGCTCTCCGCGGGGCTCAGCTCGAACCACCTCAGGGCGTTCTCCGGGTGCCAGGTGAGCCCGCTGATCCGCTCCGAGAAGGCCCACTGCGTCTTGCGCTCGACGATGGGCACCCAGTTCAGGTCCTTCTGGAGGATCTCCTGGGCCTCGGCGAGCATCTGCGCCCGCTTCTCCTGATCGGTCTCGACGTTGGCCGCGGCGGTCAGCTCGTCGACCCTGGCGTTGGAGTAGTTGGTGTTGTTGGCCGGGGCGCCGGCCTTGGAGGAGATCTGGGCGTTGAAGAGCGCGTAGCCGGCGTCGATCAGGACCGGCTTCTCCTGGTCGTCCAGCGCGAAGGGAAGGTCCTTCTTGACGAACAGCCGGTCCACGAACTGGCTGTTGGGCACGGGGTTGAGCTGCGCCGGGATGCCCGCCTCACGCAGCGCCGCCTGGACCATGGTGGCGATCGGCCCCAGCGTCGACTCCTTCTCGGCGACATAGGTGAGCTGGAAGGAGCCGCCGAACCGGTCCAGGCCACGGCCCTCGGGGTAGCCGGCCTCGGCGAGCAGCGCCTTGGCACGGGCCGGATCGGAGGCGTACTGGGTGGCCGGCTTCACGTACCCGGGGAAGGAGGAGGGGACGTGGCCCTCCCATTTCTTCGCCTGGTTGAAGTAGCCGTCGTTGACGATCGGGTCGTACGGGATGAGGGTGGCGATCGCCTGGCGGACCTTGGGGTTGTCGAAGGGCTTGGATTTGAAGTTCATGTGCAGGAAGAGGTTCTCGTTGCCGATCACGCCGCCGACCTTCAGCCCTTGTGCCTGCTTGGCCGCCTCGATCTCCTTGGGGGTGAGGTTCTCGGCGACCTGCGCGGCTCCCGACCTGAGCGCCGCCAGACGGTTGGCGCTCTCGGGCACCTTGCGGTAGACGATCCGCGAGATGGGTGGAGCGCCGCGGTAGTACCTGGGGTTGGCCTTGACCACGAACTCCGATCCCTTGTCCCATCTCTCCAGGCAGTAGGGGCCGAATCCGGGAAGGTTGACGGTGTCGTTGTACTTGTGGCTCCAGGGGTCGTCCGGCGTGGCGTGCTTCTCCATCGTCTCCTTGTCCAGGATCCCGGTGGCGAACGTCGCCATCACGGGCAGGAACAGCTGGCTCGGTGCCGACTGTCGGACCTTGACCGTGTAGTCGTCCACCTTGGTGACCTCGTCACCGAGCTCGCGCTTGGACTCGTCAGTGATCACGTCGGGGGTGAACGCGTCGACCGCGGCCACGTTGAACTCGAACCAGGAGACTGCGATCGCCCCGCTCACCGACTTGGCCCGGGCAAAGGTATAGAGCACGTCGTCGGCGTTGAAGCTGGCCCCCTCGCAGCCGACCACCCCCTGGCGCAGGTGGAAGGTCCAGGTGAGGGTGGCCGGGTCGTAGTCCCAGGACTCCGCCAGCCGCCCTTCGAACTTCTTGAAGTCCAGCAGCTGCACGCCGTCCTCGTTGACCTCCCCTCGGGAATTGTCCACGAGATTCTCAACCAGATTGACAATCCCCTCCTGGGCGGAAGGGGCGGGGACCGAGGGCCCGTCATAGTCGAGGCCGGCCGGGATGTCATCCGACAAGATCGTGACCTGCGCGACCTCTTGGTTCTCGGAGTCGGCGGAATCGCCTTGCTCACACCCGGCGACCGAGACGAGCATCGCCAGGACGGCCGCCCAAAGACCATACCTCCGGATCATGCCCGTTCCCTTCCTCGGGGGAGATCGACCAGTTGCCCAGTGCTGATCGCCGTCAACTCTGATGCTTGCTCGGTTCGTCGTCAAGTCCCTAACTACGCTTCTGGCAACGGCCCTCCAACGATGCTGGGGCAGCCGCCTCGAAGCAGTCGTGACCTGCAGGTTCTGCGAGTGGTAGGCTGGCGCCGGTCGTCGGCCGGGCGCTGTCGCTAAGTACCTTGTGACGGTGTCGCGGTCGACGGTCGGACGCCGTCTGGCAGCGCACCGGGAGCGATAGATCGCATGGCAGAGGACGTTGTGCTCGAGCAACTCCAGCGCCTCGGGATGACGAGCTACGAGGCGAAGGCGTATGTGGCCCTGATCGCCGCCGGGGTGCCGCTAAATGGCTACGAGGTCGCCAAGCGATCGAAGGTCCCTCGGAGCACGGTCTACGAGACGCTTGGAAAGCTGGTCGGGCGGGGTGCCGCCTTCGAGGTCAACGTCAACGGGGCGACCGCGTACCTCCCCCTGCCGGTCGAGTCCCTGCTCACGGGCCTGGAGACCGAGTTCGAGACGGCCATCCGTCGGCTCAAGGCGGCGCTGCCGGCGGTCATCTCCCCACCCAAAGCGCAGGTCGTTCACCACCTGAATGGCGCGGAGATCGTCCTCGACCGCGCCACAACGATGATCGAGAACGCCACCGAGGACCTGTACCTGGCGATGTGGGACGAGGAGACCCGCAAGCTGGCCCCAGCGATCCAGGCCGCCGAGGACCGGCGGCTCGCGGTCTTCCTGCTGGTGTTCGGCGGTGAGAACGGCAAGATCCCGCATGCGTTCCCGCACCGCCTGCTGACTGCCCCGGACGCCCTGGAGCCGGTCAGCCGCCGGCTCCTGCTCGTTGTGGCTGACCGCGCCAGCGTCCTCGTCGGCAGCGCGGTCGGCGACGACATGTGGGCGATGCACAGCGAGGACCCGGCGGTCAGCCTGGTCGCGATCGAGTACGTCAGGCACGACATCGCGCTGCAGCAGCTCGCGGGGCGCATAGGCGTCGAGGAGATCCAGAAGATCTGGCAGACCGACCCGGAGCTGCAGCGCCTGGCCGCACAGCGCGGCCTTCCCGGATCGGGCCCCACCAGGGGGAATCGGCCGTAGCGTCCCTTCTGAACCCGGAGGTGGTCCCAACGAGCGAGCCTACCGTCGAAACCCTCGAAGTTCTCGCCCGGGAACTGGGTATCTCGGTCGCCCGGGAGCGACTCGCACGGGCCGCCGAGGCGCATGCCCGCCTGCGCCCGATGCTGCGGCAGTTCCGGGAGGTGAAGTTCGACTACCTGGACGGGGTTCAGCCCGCGCATGCCAGGCGCTGGATCGAGAACGGAGGGCGCTCGGTTCCACACGCACCGCAAGCGCCGTCGTGACCGGGCTCGCCGACCTCGGAGCCGGCGAGCTGCTGGAGCTCTACCGCCGGCGGGAGGCCTCGCCTGAGGAGGTCG
Organism: Actinomycetes bacterium; assembly: GCA_035275125.1. Classification (GTDB taxonomy): domain Bacteria; phylum Actinomycetota; class CALGFH01; order CALGFH01; family CALGFH01; genus CALGFH01. The sequence continues at coordinate 28,730 of DATENJ010000477.1, forward strand.
CCGAGGCCTGTGCCGCGCGGATCGAGCAGCTGGAGCCAGCGCTCAACGCCGTCACGACGCGCTGCCCTGAGGTCTGGTCCAGGCAGGCGGCGGAGGCAACCCGCCGGTGGCGCAGCGGCGAGGCCCGGCCTCTGGAGGGTGTCCCCTACGGCGTCAAGGACCTGATCCACACCGCCGGCGTGCGCACCACGGGCGGGTCCCGCCGTTACCGTGACTACGTTCCCGAGACAGGCGCCGAGGCCGTCGACCGGCTCGAGCGGGCTGGCGGCGTGATGATGGCCAAGCTCCACACGTTCGAGTTCGCCAGGGGCGATGACAGCTTCCTCGGGCCCACGCGCAACCCCTGGGACCTGGAGCGGACCGCCGGCGCCTCCTCCACTGGCGCGGGCGCGGTCCTGGCGGCTCGGCAGCTGCCGCTGGCGCTGGCGACCGACACCGGCGGCTCCATCCGGGTCCCCGCCACCTTCTGCGGCGTCACCGGCCTGAAGCCAACCTTCGGGCTCGTTCCCCGGACCGGCGTGATGCCCCAATCCTGGACCTTGGACCACGTCGGGCCGATGGGCCGCTCGGTCGCCGACGTCGCCCGAATGCTGACCGCGATCGCCGGCTACGACCCGGCGGACCCCGAGTCGATCCGGACACCGCGCCGCGACTTCGTCGAGGGACTCGACCGAGGGGTCGCCGGCCTCCGCCTTGGCATCCCTCGCGACTGGTTCTTCGACGTCATCGACCCGGAGGCACTGCAAGCGACGCAACGGGCCGCCTCCCTGCTGGCCGGGCAGGGCGCGGACGTGGTCGAGGTCGACCTTCCCCACGCCCACCTCTCCGACGTCATCGGTGCCCTCATCATCTACGCGGAGTTCGCCGCCCTCCACACCGACGACCTCGACCGACTGGAAGAGTTCGGGACGCGCTGGACACAGCAGGTACTGGTGGACTCCCACTTCGTCGGCGCCGCCGACTACCTCAGGGCCCTGCGGGCGCGGCACCTGATCCAGCGCGACCTCGAGCAGGCCTTCGAGCAGGCGGACGTGCTCCTGGTTCCTGGCACGGTGGGGGTGGCGCCTCGACTGGAGGACCTCGCCTTCTCGGTCGGGGACGCCGTCCGGGAATGGGACCAGCACGTGGCACGGATGACACTGCTGTTCAACCTTGCCGGCGTGCCCGCCCTGGCGCTCCCGGCGGGCTTCAGTAGCGGTGGGCTGCCATTGGGGATCCAGGTCGCCGCCCGACCGTTCGACGAGGCGACCTGCCTCCGGGTAGGCCACACCCTGCAGCGATGCACCACCTACCACCTGGCGGTTCCGCCCCTCGTCTCGGGCCAGGACGGTATGCGGTCGGGCTAGATGAGGTCGCCTCTGGTTCGCGGGTCGATGAGGAACTGCAGGACGTCCATGAACACATAGACCGTGAGCGCGAAGATGGCCACGAACATGACGCAGCCGGCGACCGCCAGGTAGTCCGAGTTCACCACCGACTCGACCGCGAACTGGCCCAGCCCGCCCCAGGAGAAGACCGTCTCGACCAGCACTGCCGCGCTGATCAGGTAGCCGTACACCAGGCCGGACAGGGTGATCACCGGTAGCAGTGCGTTCCGCAGGGCGCCACGGTTGATCCGCCGGACCGGCATCCCGCAGGCGCGCGCGTACCGCACATAGTCCGAGTCCAGCGCCTCCATGGTCTGGGTCCGGGTCATCTTCAGCAATGGCGCGGCGTAGACGAACGCGAGCGTGACCCCGGGCAGGATCAGGTGCCCGAAGGCGGAGCGGAACGCGGCCCAGTTCCCCGTGAGCACCGAGTCCAGGGTGTAGACCCCGGTGATCGTGGTGGGCGCCCCGATCAGCACGTCGATGCGACCGAGGGGAGCCGGCGCGATCCCGAGGGTGACGAAGAACACCAGGATCAGCATCAGGCCCCACCAGAACTCGGGCAGCGCCCCCGCGACCATCCCGTAGACGAACGGGATGCGCTTGAACAGGCGCCCGCGCGACACCGCCGAGAGGATGCCGAGCGGGACGGCGACCGCGATGGCGATGACGAACGCGAAGGTGATGAGCTCGAAGGTGGCCGTGAAACGGCGCAGCACCTCGTCCAGCACCGGCTTGCTGGTGAAGTACGAGCGTCCGAGGTCCCCTTGCAGCACGTTGCCGAGGTACTTGACGTAGCGGACGTGGATCGGCTGGTCGAGGCCGAGGCTCTGCACTAGGGCCGCTCTGGTCTCGTCGGAGGCGAGCCCGCCCGCCAGCAGGTAGGTGGGGTCGCCGGGGAGAAGCTGGATCAGGACGAAGACGATCGTCACGATGCCCCAGACCTGGACCAGCAGGATGCCGAGGCGGCGCAGCACGAAGCGCAGCTTCCAGCCTATCGGGACGACCACGACGCCACCTCCCGTGTGGACTGGCAGACGAGGTTGCCGTGCTCGTCGGCGTGTGCCGTCCAACCCTCGAGCAGCAGGAAGCTGGAGTCGACCTCCTCGATCACGCACGGGTGGTCGATCCTCGTCCCAGGCTCGAGGCGATCCCGGTCGTACACCGGGACCTCGCGGTCGAGGAAGGCGATCCTCCGTGACCCCTTGGGGACGGGTTCCGCCCCGGAGTGGCGGCTAGACGGGGGCTGCAGCCGCAGCGTGGGCACGGTCCCAACGGCGGTCACCCGCACGTTGACCACCTCCGCCGGGTCCCCCAGCCGCGTCCCGTAGCGCAGCTCGTGCAGCCGCTCGAACTCGCGGTAGACCGAGGCCGGGTCGAGCGGCGAGCCCTCCGCGACCGGCACCGGGACCTCGGTCGACTGCCCGACGTAGCGAACGTCGAGCAGCCGCTCGAACTCCACCTCGCCGACCGACGCCTCCTCGCCCTGGAGGAAGGCGCTGGCGGCCTGGCCGAGCTCCTGGAACTGCTTGCCCAGGTCGGCCGCGGAGACGGCCGTGAGCAGGCTGAGCAGCGTCTGGCTGGCGGTGTTCCTGAGATCCGCCGTGAGGAGGCCGAACGCTGACAGCACGCTCTGGTTCGGCGGCACCAGCACGCGGCGGATGCCGACCTCCTCGGCGACCGCCACCGCGAACTGACCGCCCGCGCCCCCGTAGCAGATCAGCGTGAAGTCGCGCGGGTCGATCCCCCGTTTCACGGTCGCCTCGAGGATGGCCTGCGCCATGTTCGCGTTGAGCAGCCGGAAGACACCGAGGGCGGCCTGCTCGACGCTCACGCCGAAGTGCGCCGCGATCGGTTCGAGCGCCTCGCGGGAGCGCCCTGGGACCACGCGCAACCGGCCGCCGAGGAAGTTGCCCGGGTCGAGGATGCCGAGCACGAGGTTGGCGTCGGTGGCGGTCGGCGCCGTGCCGCCCCGGTCGTAGCAGGCGGGGCCGGGGTCCGCGCCGGCGCTCTGGGGGCCAACGCGGAGGGTCCCTCCCTCGTCGACCCAGGCGATGCTGCCACCGCCCGCGCCGACCGAGGCCACGTCGATGCCCTGGGTGCGGGCCGGGATCCCCCACTCGACCTCGACCTCGTCGCGCATCTCGGGCTCGCCGTCCCTGAGCACGCAGATGTCGCAGCTCGTCCCGCCGACGTCCATCGTGATGAGGTCGCCGATCCCGCTCCTCCGCCCGATGAACTGGCTGGCCAGGACGCCCGCCGCCGGGCCCGAGGCGATCAGGATGATGGGGTGCGCCCTCGCCTCCCCCGACGGGACGATCCCGCCGCCGGAATGCATGTACCTCACCGGCACCCCGAGGACCCCGGCCAGGCGTTCGATGTACCCACGGGTCCGTGGCATCGCATAGGCGTTCAGCACCGTCGTGCTCGTCCGCTGGTACTCGCGGATGCGGGGGTCGACGTCGGACGAGAGCGAGATCGCCAGCTCCGCTGAGATCGAGCGGGCGATCTGCCCGATCGCGCGCTCGTGCTCGCCGTTGGCATAGGCGTTGAACAGGCACACGGCGAGCGCCTCGACGCCGTCGGCGAGCAGCGCCCGGACCGCGTCCTCGACGCCGCGCTCGTCCAGCGGCTCGAGCACGTTGCCGTCCATGTCGATCCGCTCGTCGACCTCTCTGACCAGGTACCTGGGCACGAACGGTCGGGGCTTGTCCCACTGGAGGTTGTACAGCTGGTTCCGGTAGACGCGGCCGATCTCCAGCACGTCACGGAACCCCCGCGTCGTGAGCAGTCCCACCTTGGCCCCGGTTCTGGTGAGGACCAGGTTGGTGACGAGGGTGGTCGCGTGCATGAACGAGGAGATGCGGCCGAAGTCGACCCCGCCCTGGCGGCACGCCTCGAGCAGGCCCTCCTCGGGGGCCGAGGGAACGGTCCGGACCTTGGTCCGGCGCAGGTCTCCCGAGGCCTCGTCGTAGACGACCAGGTCGGTGAACGTCCCCCCGATGTCGACCCCCACCCGCTGCATGCCGTTCCTCCCCGACGCCGTGGTCACCGCAGCTCGTCGCGGTGCGCCTGCAGGAACCGCGTGATGGTCGAGATCGTGTGCTCGATGTCCTCGTCGCTGTGCGCGGCCGAGATGTAGCCCTTGTTCGTCTTGATGGGCAGGACGAAGACGTTGTTGTTGAGGAGGGTGCGCCGGAAGGCGACGTCCTTGGGATGCCCGCCGCGGACCGACACCAGCTGGATGATGTCCCTGAAGGAGCGCACGTTGCGGGTGAAGTACAGGCACCATGCCGAGCCGAACTGCGCGAAGCTGGCGTCGATGCCGAGCTCGTCGATCACCGCCCGGATCTCCTTGGCCATCCACTCCCCCTGACGGAACAGCCGGGCATGGACCTGCTCGTCCCGCAGGATCCTGATGGTCGTCAGCGCCGCGGTGACGCCGAGGAGATGCCCCATGAAGGTCCCGGAGATGAACACCGGGCCCTCGGGGCTGAACAGCGACATGACGTCGCGCCTGCCGGCGACCGCGCTGATCGGATAGCCGTTCGCCATCGCCTTGCCGAACACGGCCAGGTCCGGCGTCACCCCGAGCAGGCTCTGGGCGCCGCCGAGGCTGTGCCGGAAGCCGGTGATGATCTCGTCGAAGATCAGGAGGATCCCGAGCTCGTCGCAGAGGGCGCGCAGCAGCACCAGGAAGTCCTTGTCAACGATGAGGCAGCCGGCGCTGTGGCAGACGGGCTCGATCACCACCGCCGCCAGGCGGTCGGCCTCGCGCCTGATGAGGCGCTCGGTCGCCTCCGGGTCGTTGAACGGCGCCACCACGATCTGGTCGATCGTCTCCTGGAGGGAACCGACCGACGCGGGAACCGTGGCCGGCGCGTCGGCGGGCCCGGCCTCCTCCGGCCGGGGCTTGACGCTGGCCGCCAGGTAGTCGTGCCACCCGTGGTACCCGCCCTCGAACTTGAGCAGCTTCGTCCTTCCGGTGTAGGCGCGGGCGAGGCGGACGGCGTTGTAGACCGCGTCGGATCCGCCGCCACCGCACAGCGCGGTCATGTCGGCGCAGGGGACCAGCTCGGTGAACAGGCGGGCGAGCTCGACCTCTTTCGGGTGGGGCGCGGTGAACAGCACCCCGTCGTTGGTCAGGGTGTCGATCACCGCGGCGCGGACCCTGGGGTCGTTGTGGCCCAGGAGGGCGGGCCCGGCCGCCCCCCAGTAGTCGATGAACTCGTTGTCGTCGACGTCCCAGATGCGGGAGCCCCCGGCCCGGCGGATGAACAGCGGGTACGGCTCGTACCAACGCCCGTCGCCCTGGACGCCGCCGGGGGAGCTGGCACGGGCCGTCTCCAGCAGCCGCCGCGACCGCTCGGTGGGGATCGTGAGCTCAACGTCGATCATCGCTCGCCTCCAGTTCCTGGTCGTCGGCTCGGCCGGCCCGGTCCCGCTGCTGGTCCCGACGGAGCGCCTCGGTCTCGGCGACCGCCACCCGCCCGTCCCGGTCGAGCCGCACGCCGTAGTCGTCGCCGGCGCTGGCCCTCGACACGTAGCCGTCGCGGACGTCCCGTTCGACCAGGGACGGGTCCCGCCGCAGAGGGTCCCCGTAGCCGCCTCCTCCCCCCTCGGTGACCTCGAGCACGTCGCCGGCCTGGAGCGGCAGGAGGGAGAACTTGCTCGGCGATCTGGTGTCGAAGAGCCGCTGGATGTCGTGGCGCTGGCCGTCCCGCACGACGCTGAAGTCGTTGGGCGTCCCGGCGTGCCCTCCCTCCAGCCCCCACGGCGGGATGACGTGGCGGTCGGCGCAGGCGGTGACCAGCGCCGGCCGGAGCAGCTGGAGCCGGCGCGTGGCTCCGAGGCCGCCCCGGTGGGCACCCGGTCCCGCGGAGTCGGTGTTCATGCCGTAGCCGAGGAAGCGGACCGGGTAGCGGGTCTCCCAGACCTCCATGGACTCGTTCTTGGCGTTCGCGATGATCGGCCAGTCGACGTTGTTGCCGTCCTTGTTCGGCCGGGCGCCGGTCCCGCCCGGCTCGAACAGGTACATGAGGAACTCCTCGTTGGTCTCGGGATCCACGCCGGAGGCGGTCAGGTTGTTGCCGGTGCCGAGCGACCCCGCGGGGACACGGTCGGGCGCCATCCCACGGAGCGCCCTGAGGATCGCCTCGCACGTCTTGATGCAGGTGTCGGCCCAGCTGAAGGTCGGCGCCGGGTAGACCGGCCGCACCAGCGTCCCCGGCGTCGCCCGGATCTCGATGAGGTCGATGACCCCGGAGTTCATGTCGATCATGGGGTCGATCACCGCCGCCAGGGCGACGAAGCAGGCCGACCGGGTGCCGCTGAAGGTGCAGTTGACCGGGCCAAGGACCTGGCGGTCGGTCCCGGTCAGGTCCACCACCAGCGACGACCCGTCCTTGATGACCTTCACGCGGATGGTGTGGGGCCCGCCGCCGTGGCCGTCGTCCTCGATGACCTCGGTGGCCGCGTACTCGCCGTCCGGGAAGTCCTCGAGAAACCTGGTGAAGCGCCGCCGCGAGTACTCCAGCGCGGCCTCCATGCCGAGCAGGAGGCGGTCGAGCCCGTACTTGCCGGCGAGCTCACGGACCCGGCGCTCGGCGACGATGTTGGAGGCGAGCTGCGCCTGGAGGTCTCCCCAGCACTGCCGGGCCATGCGGACGTTCTTGAGGATGAACTCCTGGATCTCGCGGTTGAGCTCGCCGGCGCGGTACAGCTTCGCCGGCGGGATGATCAGGCCCTCCTGCACCACGTGGTCGACCGTCCCCGACCAGCCGCCCGGCGACATCCCGCCGATGTCCGACCAGTGGCCGCGGTTCACGGCGAAGCCCACGTGACGGTCGGCCACGAACATCGGGCAGGCCACCACCACGTCGGCCTGATGGTTCGCGCCGTCGTACGGGTCGTTGAACACGATGACGTCGCCGGGCTCGAAGGACGGGTAGGCCCTGATGATCGTCTCGACGGCGTCGACGAGCGCGCCGGCATGTCCGGGGATCCCGTAGGCCTGGGCGATCATCCGGCCCCTGGTGTCGAACAGCCCGCAGGTGAAGTCCTCGCCCTCGCTGAAGCACGTCGAGTAGGCCGTCCGGGTGGTGGTGAGCACCATCTCGTGCATGATCGAGAGCAGGTAGCTCCGGATGATCTCGGCGGTGAACGGGTCGAGCTGCGGTGGCTGGCTCACGACGCGCTCCTCTCGGACGGGGCGACCCTGATGCAGCGCACCTCGTGGGCTGCGGCGGTCTCGACCAGTCGCGGCGCGACGTGCGAGCACTCGTCGATGGCGATCGGGCAGCGCGAGTGGAGGAAGCAGCCCGACGGGAGGTTGATCGGGCTCGGGATCTCGCCCCTGAGGACCAGTGGGGAGCGCGCCGCGTGGGGGTCCGGGGTGAGCACGGCCGACAGCAGCGAGCCGCTGTAGGGGTGCAGGGGGCCGGAGAAGATCCGGTCCGCGGACCCTCGTTCCACGATCTGGCCCAGGTACATCACCGCGACCTCGTGGCTGATGTGCCGGACCGCGGTGAGGTCGTGGGAGATGAACACGTACGCGACCCCGGTGGACCGCTGGAGCTGCATCAGAAGCTCGATGATCTCCGCCCGGGCGGTCGCGTCCAGCAGCGAGGTCGGCTCGTCGAGCACGATCAGGCGGGGCTCGGTCACCATCGCCCGTGCGATCCCGATCCGCTGGAGCAGCCCCGAGCTGAGCTCGTGCGGGTAGCGGGCGAGGTCGTCGGGATCGACGCCGAGCGACGTCGCCACCTCCACCACCCGGCGCACCCGGTCGAGCTCGCTCAGGTGGCGCAGGAGGCGGAGCGGCTCCTTGACCGCCTCGCCGACCGGCCGTCTCGGGTCGAGGGCGTCGTAGGGCTCCTGGAAGACGATCTGCACCTTGGCCCGCAGGCTTCGCTGCCTGCCGCGGAAGTCCGCGAGGTCCCGGCCCTCGAAGGTCACCGTCCCCGAGGTCGGACGGAGCAGCCCGAGGATGCAGCGCCCGACCGTGGTCTTGCCCGACCCGCTCTCCCCCACCAGGCCGAGCGTCTTCCCCTCGCCGACGGTGAACGAGACGCCGTTCACGGCCCAGACGCGGCCACGCGACCGGGGCGCGGGGAACGTCTTGACTAGGTCGTCGACTCGAAGGAGCTCCACTCCCCCACCCTTTCCTGATGGTGGCAGCTCACGTCGCGGTCGGGCTCGACCTCCAGGAGCGCCGGCGCCGCCTCCCGGCACGTCTGGTCGGCGAGCGGGCATCGCGTCGAGTAGGCGCACCCGTCGCGGGCGGGTGGTGGGACGGACCGTCGCTGGGCGGCCGCCGGCAACGCCTCCCCGGTCCCGAACCGCGACGAGTGGAGGAGGCGGATGGTGTACGGGTGCCGCGGCTCGTCGAACACGCGCTCCACCGGGCCGACCTCGACGATCCTGCCGGCGTACAGCACCGCGATCCGGTCGCAGTAGTTCGCGGCGATCCCCAGGTCCCGGGTGATCAGGAGGGCCGATGCACCCAGCTCCTCGACCTGCTGGCGCAGGAGGTCGAGGATCTGGGTCTGGATGGTGACGTCCAGCCCCATGGTGGGCTCGTCCGCCACCAGGACCTTCGGCTCGTTGATGGTCGCCATGGCGATCAGGACCCGCTGGGCCATCCCGCCGCTGAGCTCGTGCGGGTAGGCGCGGAGCCGTTCCTCCGGGTCGGGAATCGCGACCTTCGTCAGCATCTCCAGGGCTCGCCGGCGGGCGTCCTTCAGCGAGACGTCGTGGTGCCCGCGGTAGACCTCCGCGACCTGGTCCCCGACCCGGAGCAGGGGGTTGAGGTGCGCCCGGGCGTTCTGCACGATCAGCGCCAGGTCGCGCCCCCGGATGGTGCGCAGCTCCTCCTCGCGCCTGGACAGCAGGTCCCGGCCCTCAAGCACCACCCGGCCGGCGACGATCTGTCCGGGGGACGGCAACAGCCCGAGGACGCTCCAGGCGACGATCGACTTCCCCGACCCGCTCTCCCCGATGAGCCCGAGGGTCTCGCCGGGTCGCAGCTGCAGCGTGACGCCGTCGAGGGCCCGGGCCCGACGGCCGCGGGCCTGGAACTCGACGCTCAGGTCCTGGATCTCGAGGATCGCCTCCCGCGACACCTAGACCCTCCGGCGGCGCGGGTCGGTGACCTCCGCCAGGGAGTCGCCGATGAGACCGAACCCCAGGACGGTGATCGACAGCATGAGACCGGGGAACACCGAGGGCCACCAGATGCCGCCCTCCATCAGGCTCGAGGTGCCGACGGCGATCATCGACCCCCACTCCGGGGTCGGAACCCGGACCCCCGCCCCGACGAAGCTGAGCCCGGCCGTGAGCAGCATCGCCGTTCCCACGGTGACCGAGCTCATGGCGAAGATCGGCCCCGACGAGTTCGGGAGCAGGTGCCGGAAGACGATGCCGCGGTCCGAGGATCCCGACGCCTTGGCCGCCTCCATGAACAGCCGCTGCTTCACATAGACCGCCTGGCTGCGGACGAGGCGCGCGTACACCGGTGCGTTGACGACCGCGATCGCGAGCACGACGTTCTCGATGCGCTGCCCGGTGAGGACCACCAGGGCCATCCCGAGGACGAACACGGGGAACGACTGGATGAGGTCGGCGACCCGCATCGCCGACTCGCTCCAGCGATTCGTGTAGTAGCCGGCGACAACGCCGATCGGCGTCCCGATCGCGATCGCCAGCAGGGTCGCGGTGACGGCGATGGTGAGGTCGATCCGCGGCGCGTAGATCAGCCGGGAGAAGATGTCCATCCCGCTCTTGTCGGTGCCGAGGAGGTAGGTCGCGTTCGGCGGCAGCAGCTCGTCGCCCGGATGGGCGGTCTGCGGGTCGAACCGCGCCAGCAGAGGAGCGAACGCCGCCAGCAGCAGCACCACGGCGACGATCGCGAGCCCGGTCGCCAGCCGCGGGTTGGCCCGCACGATCCGCCACAGGCGATGCAGGCGAGCCCGCCAGTCCCTTGGTGGAACGAAGGTGAACGCCTCGCCGGGAGGGACGTCGCTCAGCGAGGACACGTCATCCTCCGAGGGCTTCCCCGGCCAGCGGTCGTTCAACGGTCGCTTCCTCGATCCGGTAGAACTCGTCCATCCCGATCAGATCCTCGATCTCCTTGCGAATCTCGATCGCCTCACCTTGGGGGAGCACCGGGCTGCCAACGTCGCGGAGCGACCGGTAGGCGTCGCGGGCGACCTTGTACGACAGCAGCAGGGCCGCCATCGCCTCCACGACCATCTTGTAGCCCATGTCCTCGAGCTCGCGGACGGTCAGGACGGGCCGCCCGACCCGGTTCCCCAGGCTGTTGACGTATACCACCGGCCCGTCCACATCACGAGGAAACTTCGCCGCCTGGTCCAGGTCGTCCGGGAAGGCCATCACGAGGTCGGCCCCCGCCCCGAACAGGGCGTTGGCCCGCCTGACCCCCTCGTTGTAGCCCTCGGTGCGGATCGCGTCGGTCCGGGCGATGAGGACGAAGTCCGGGTCGGCCTCCCGGCGCGCCCGGTCGGCCATCCGGATCTTGGCCAGCAGGTCGTCGAGCGGGATCGTGTGCTCGATGTAGTCGCGGTGGTAGTGCGCCCGCTTCGGGAAGTGCTGGTCCTCGATGTGCACCCCCGAGACCCCACCCCAGATGAGCTCCCGGACGGCCCGCATCGTGTGCATGGCCTCCCCGAACCCGCCGTCTCCGTCGACGACCAGGGGCGTGTCGATCCTGCGGGCGATCTGGCTGGACGCCTCCACGAGCTCGATCATGCTCGTGAGCGGCTCGGTGACGCAGGTCGAGCAGCCGAGCGCGTAGCCGCCGAGATAGACGACGGGGAACCCGAGCTGCTCCACGACCCGCGCGGTCAGGGCGTTGATGCAGACGGGCGCCACGATGAGCCCCGGCCTCGCCAGCGCCTCCCTCAGAGCCTGCCGTTGCTTCACGTTCGCTCCCTCCCTTGCGTCGACCGACCATCCACCGTCCCGCTCAGCAGCCAGGCCCCTCGAGGATCCGGCGGGAGATGCGTCGCCTGACGAGCCGTCCCGAGGCCTGGACACCGGTCGCCTTGCGGTCCCGCACCAGGACCCGCCCGCGCAGGATCGTCGTCACCGGCCAGCCCACCACCTCCCATCCCTCCCAGGGGCTGTAGTCGGAGACATGGAAGTCCTCACGGGTCAGGGTCATGCGGAGCTCCGGGTCGATGATCGCCAGGTCGGCGTCGCTGCCGGGGGCGATCACCCCCTTGGTGGGGTAGAGGCCGAAGATCCTCGCGGCGTTCGAGGAGGTGAGCTCGACGAAGCGCTCCAGGCGCATGCCCCGCTTCACCACGCCCTCGGAGTACATGACGCCCATGCGGGCCTCGGCGCCGAGGTTGCCGCCGGTGAGGTTGTCGATCCGCTCACCGCGGAGCTTCACCTCCAGCGACGTCGGCATCTCGTCGGTGGCGACGGTGGAGAGCACCCCGCTCGCCGCGGCCTGCCACAGCGCCTCCTGGTCGTCGGCGGTCTTGAGCGACGGGTAGGTGTGGTAGCAGAAGCCTCGCGGGCTGCGGTACTCCTCCGCGGTCCGGCAGAGGTAGTGGTGCAGCGTCTCGCCGTACACCGGGAGGCCCCGCCCGCGGCTGTCCGCGAGCACCTCCACCGCCTGCCTTGTGGATGCGTGCACGAAGTAGACGGCGGCCTCCTTGGCCCGCGCCACGGCCACGGTCTGCTGGAAGGCGAGCTCCTCGGCGAGGTGGGAGCGGACCTCGTGGATGTTCCACCCCGCCATCCGGTCGTCGCGCAGGGACTGTTCGTAGTTGCACTGCACGGTGTCCTCGTCCTCGGCATGCACCGCCAGGATGCCGCCCTCGGCGGCCAGCTGGCCCAGGAGCAGCGCTATCCGTCCGTAGTCGAGCCGGAACGACTTCCTGGTGTTCACGGTGAAGGCCTTGAAGCTGGGGAACCCGTCCTGCACCAGCTCGGGAACCTGGTCGAACACGTCCAGCGGTTGTGGGCCGAGCAGGCCGATGTGGAACCCGTAGTCGGTGTGCGACCGGCCGTCCCAGCGCTGGCACCGCCGTTGCAGCTCCTCATGCAGGTCCTCGCCGGCGTGGACGAAGCAGAAGTCGAGGTGGGTGGTCACGCCGCCGTGGACCATCCCGACCGTGTCGTCCTCCGGGCCGAGGGAGTAGTAGTCGAGCTCGGGATGCTGGGCGATGTACATGTCCTGGTGGGCGTGCGGTTCGATGCCGCCGGGAACGACCACCATGCCGGAGGCGTCGACGACGCCGGCGTCGGCGTCGTCGAGCGCCCCCGGGGAGGCGACCACGGCGATCGTCTCCCCGCGCACCCCGAGGTCCCAGTTGCCGGCGCCCTCGGGGGTGACGACGTGCCCACCACGGATGACGAGATCGAGAGCTATCGCTGCTCATCCCTTCGGGTTCGGGAGCGCTGCGTCTCCGGTGGGCTAGGTCTTCCTGGAGAAGCTTGCGAACCGAAGGAAGTTGTTGGTCTGCCAGACGTATCCGCCCATGCTGCTCAGATGGGGGAAGTTGTTGCCCACGTGGAGGTAGAAGCCCCACGGGGCGTCCCCCACGAGGCGCTGGTTCGCCTCCCGGGCGAGCTTCGTCCGCTCGGCGGGGTCCGGGCTGGCCAGGCCCCGGTCGATCAGGTCGGTGACGGTGGCGTCGTTGTACTTCACCCAGTTGGCCGGGCCGATGCCCTCGTCGGGATGGAAGTACAGCCCTAGGACGTACGGCCCGTCCGGCGTGAACGGCGTGTCGTTGACCAGGACCATCTGGGCCTCGCGCTTGAAGTACTGCTCGAAGTACTTGGCCGGGCTCAGCTTCTGCAGCTGGACGTCGATACCCACGTCGCGCAGGGCGGTCTGGATGAGGATCGCGACCTCCTCGTCGACCGCCTGGGCGGTGTTGAAGGACAGCTGCACCTTCGGGTTCTGGACGCCGGCCTCCTGCAGCAGCTGACGCGCCCGGTCCGGGTTGTTGCCGTACGGCCAGTCGTCGAGGGCTCCGGGATAGCCGCCGGGAATGTAGCCGGGCGCCGGCCCGACACCCTGGGCCTTCAGGAACACGGTGCTGACGATCTCGTCGACCGGGAGGGCGTAGGCCACCGCCTGGCGCACCTTGGGGTTGTCGAGCGGCGGCATGCCGTTGTTGAGGCCGAGGATGAGACCGGCGCTCCCCTTCCTCGACTCGACCACGACGGCCTTGTTGCCCCGGAGCTCCTCGAGCTGCCGTGGCGTGAGGTCGACGGCCGCGTCGACCTCACCTCGTCCCAGCAGGGAGGCGCGGGACGACGCCTCGGGGATGGCCTTCACGATGATCTTCTGGATGGTGAGCGGCCCCTTGAAGTAGTTGGGGTTGGCGACCCAGACGGTCTCCTGCCCAGGGGTGAACGTCTCCACGTGGTAGGCCCCGAAGCTTGCCGTGTGGGTCGCCATCCAGTCCTTGGCCCACTTGTCGCTGTCGGTCGCGTGCTTCTTGACCTCGGTCGAGTCGTAGATCGTGCAGATCGGGATCGTCGCCATTGCCAGCGGGAGGATCGGATTCGGCTTGGTGAGGTTGATGTCGAACGTGTAGGTGTCGACGACCGAGACCGGGTCCTCCTTGTCGACCGAGCTCACGCCCATCACGAAGCCGCACAGCCCGTCGAGTCCGAGGCTGCGCTCGAACAGGTACTTCACGTCGGCGGAGGTGAGCTCGTTGCCGAAGTAGCTCTTGACGCCCTTGCGGAGGGTGAAGCGGAAGCTCAGGCCGTCGTCGGCCCGCTCGTAGGACTCGGCGAGGAAGGGCTCGGGCGCCTTCGAGACGTCGACGTCCACCGTCCCGTCCTCGTTGGTCTTAGTTGGCAGCTGCACCAGGGGATCGGCGTAGTTGAGCCCGGCCTCGAGGTTCTGCGGCTGGTTCCCGACGAACTCCGAGTCGAGTGAGGTGGGGGTCGCGGCCTCGGCGATCACGAGGGTCGACCCTCGACTGCTCCCGCCGTTGCTGTCCTCACTCTTGGACGTGCAGGCCCCGAGCACCACCACCAGGACGGCGAGACCTGCGACCAGTCGCCTGCGCGCCCATGTCCCATCCATGCGATGACCCCTTCCTCGGAGGCCCGGCGTCGCTGTACCAGATTTGATATATCCTATAGATGGACGCCTGGTCAAGGATGGCGGATCGGACCGAAGGGACCACCGGAGCGGTGGTGCTAGCGCGAGCCCTCGCGCAGGTGGCTGACCACCGAGAAGCGCCCGCTGAGAATGTGCGCCCGCATGCGCTCCCCCGCCTCGTCCGCGTCCTGGGCCCGGATCGCCTCGAGGATCCCCTCGTGCTCGTCCATCGACTTGCAGGCACGGTCGGGGATGAGCCAGATGTCCCAGGGGAACCAGGCCCACAGCTTCTGAATCATGAAGTGCAGGTACTTCGAGGCGGAGGCGGCATAGATCGTGTGATGCCAGCGCGCGTTGAGCTCGGGGACCTCTCGCAGGTCGTTGGCATCGACTCCGCGCTTCATGGCGGCGTGGAGGCCCTCAAGGAACTGGACGTGCTCCGGGGTGAGCTTGGGCACGGCCTGCCGGGTGGCCTGCGACTCGAGCATCGAGCGGATCTCGTAGATCTCGAGTGCGTCCTCGGCCGTGAACTCGGTGACCCGCACCTCGCGATGGCTCTCCATCGACACCAGGCCCTCGGTGGCCAGGATGCGCAGCGCCTCCCTGATCGGCGTCGCGCTCACACCCAGATCCTCGATCAGCTCCGAGAACCTGAGCCGTTGCCCGCGCTTGATCCGCCCGCTCGCGATCGCTTGCCGCAACGAATCGGCCGCCAGCTCGGCCTTGGTCTTGTAGCGGTCCATCGGGCGCGCGCCGAAGCCCGACCCGAACAACCCGGCATCGGCCAGCATCTCCGGGGCGACCTGCCGCGGGACGTTGGCACCCTGATCGGGCATCAGTCGATCGGACATCGGTCTTGTCCCCGTTGTGATTTCGTATATGTTCGAACATAACACCGCCCCGCGGTGACGTCCACAACCTCGGGTCGAGGTCATCAGTCAGGCCAGCGCGAAGCCGGCCAGTCGGCGGGCTCCCTCGAGGGGGTCGGCGGAGCCTACCTGGCCAGCTCTTGGAGCAGGATCACCTGGGCCAGGATCATCGCCTCGATCTCTGCCGGGTCGACGCTCTCGTCGGAGGCGTGGATGCGGGCCTTGGCGGTGTCTTCGGCGCCCCAGAGGATGAACTCGGCGTTCCGCGCCACCGTCTGCAAGGTGTGCAGCAACGGGATCGATCCACCGGACCCGGCGTCCCCGGCCGGTGAGCCGTAGGCGGCCGCCAGCGCCTTGCGGGCGGCCGTGTAGCCCGGCCCGTCGCTCGCGGCCCGGAACGGGGCGGCGGCCTTGGTCCGTTCGACGGTGACCTGGGCACCCCAGGGCGCATGGGTCTCCAGATGCCGGACCAGCGCGTCCAGTTCCGTGTCGGGGTCGGCATCGGGCACGATCCGCATCGACAGCTTCGCCCTGGCCTCGGGGATCAGGACGTTGGAAGAACGATCGACCGGGATCATGTCGAGGCCGATCGCGTTGATGGACGGCTTGGGCCACAGTCGCGAGCCGATCGTGCCCGTCCCGATCACGCCCACGCCCTCGGCGAGGTCGGCCCCGGCCCGCAGGTCCTCCCTCGGAGAAGTCCAGGCCGTCCCAGTCGAAGCTGGACACGCCCTCGACGGCGACGTTCCCTTCGGCGTCGTGCAGGGTGGCGAGCAGCCGGGCCAGCGCCATCATCGCGTCCGGGGTCGGGCCGCCGAAGATCCCAGAGTGGAGCGGGTGCTGGAGCGTCCGCACCGTGACGATGCAGGCCACGTCGCCGCGGAGGGTGGTCGTCAGGGTCGGCTCCCCGACCTTCAGGTTCCCCATGTCGGCGACGATGAACACGTCGCACTGGAACAGGTCGGGCTGGGCCTGGACGAAGGCCTCGAGGGTGGAGTTGGTCTCCTCCATCCCCTCCACGATGAGCTTGACGTGGCACGGCGGCGACCCGTCGAAGACCTTCAGGGTCCCGGCGTGGATCACCAACCCGCTCTTGTCGTCGGAGATCCCCCGCCCGTACAACCGCCCGTCGTCCTTGCGCGTCGGGGTCCACGGATCGGACGACCAACCCTGTTCGGGAGGGGCTGGCTGGACGTCGTAATGGGCGTACAGCATCACGGTGGATGAGCCCTCGGAGCCCGGGACCGTCGCGTAGATCGGAGGGTAGCCGTCGGGAACCGCCTGCAGCTCCGCGTTGTGGAACCCGGCGTCGCGCATGACCTCCACCGTCCTGTCGGCCATCTGGCGGACCGGTTCAGGGGGTAGCCGGGGAACGCGACCGAAGCCAGCCTGGTGAGGTCCTCGAGGTCCGCGAGCAGCTCCGGCATCATGCCCGCGACCTTCTCCCGCACGTCGTCCCGGTTCATGGCTGACTCCTTCTCCTTGGCGGAATCGACACGGAGCGACGGCATCGGGGGACGCAGCGACGTCAGAAGAGCACTCGGGCGATCAGCAGCCCGACGAACACCACCACGACCCACGAGACCAGCATCGGGATCGTGAACGAGTGCCAGATCGGAACCTTGGACAGCCGCGTCGTCCCGTCGTGTCGATGTTCACCGCGGCGATCTGTGACCCGTTGGCCGGGAAGAGCCAGACACCGATCGATGATCCTGGAGGCGATCGACACCAGCCAGTCGATGCCGCCCGCGGCCTGCATCACCGCCGAGGCCGTGATGACCGCGAGGATGATGAAGAACGCGTCCACCGGTGGGACGCCGGGGTCAGCTCCAAAGACAAAGCTCAGCACCGCGGTGCCCGCCGCCCCCCACAGACCGAGACCGATCCCCCCGGTTCGAACCCCGAGGAAGATGGCCAGCAGGACGACCGCACCTTCCAGAACTGCCTGCCAGCCCTCGCTCACGGCCTCACTCCTTGGTGATGGCGTTGCGGCCTGCTCAGGATGGTGTTGGCTGGCCGGCGTTCGCATCCGCCAGTGGCCAGTGCGAGTGGCCAGTCGTGGCCCTGTCCAGGCTCGGTAAGCTGACCCGCAACCTGGGAGGGCTCATGGTGGTGCCGATGATCGGCCGTTGGCTTGCCGCGGTCGTCGGCGGCCTGCTCGTCCTGGTGGTGTGGGGCAGCGTGATCGGTACGCTGCTCGTGCCCCGCCCGGTGGGCAGCCGGCTGACCCGGTGGGTCGACCGGCTGGTGAACGGTGGGTTCGCTCTCGTGACCGCCTCCATCTCCGAGTACTGGCGGCGTGACCGGGTGCTGGTCAGGCAGGCGGCGGCCATCCTGCTCATGCAGCTGGCGGCCTGGCTGGGGGTGGCGTTCCTCGGGTACGGGCTGCTGCTGTGGCCGTTGGTCACCGGCGGCCTGGGGTCGGCGTTCATCGTCGCCGGGTCCTCCCTGTTCACCCTCGGGTTCAGGGAGCCGGGCGGGGCGCCCTCGGCGGTGGGGTTCGCCGCCGCAGGGACCGGCCTGGCGATCGTGACCCTGCAGATCGCCTACCTGCCGACGCTCTATGCGGCGTTCAACCGCAGGGAGACCGAGGTGGCGCTGCTGAACGCGCGGGCCGGGGTGCCGTCCTGGGGCCCGGAGCTGCTGGCACGCACCCACTACGCGCTGGGATCGGGCACGTCCACGCTCGATACGCTGCCCGAGCTGTATGCCCGATGGGAACGCTGGGCTGCCGACGTCGCCGAGAGCCATACCACCTACCTGCCGCTGGTGCGGTTCCGGTCACCGCGGCCGCTGTCCTCCTGGGTGACGGGGCTGCTGGCGGTGCTGGACTCCGCCGCCCTGTTCCTGGCGCTGTCTCCGAAGGCCGCCCCGGTGGTCCCGGCCCGCCTGTGTCTACGGAGCGGATTCACATGCTTCAACCAGATCGCCAGGGCGATGGGCGTTGCCGTGCCCGAGGAAGCCGACCCCAATGGTCAGATCAGCCTGAGCTACCAGGAGTTCCTCGACGCGGTCGCCCGGATGCGCGAGGTCGACTTCCCGATCGAGCGTGCCCCCACCGAAGCATGGGCGGACTTCGTCGGCTGGCGGATCAACTACGAGCAGGCCGCCTACGCCGTTGCCGCCGCTGTCGACGCGGTCCCGGCGCTGTGGTCGGGTCCACGCCCCCACGAGGGTCCCGCCATCGCACCCATCCGCCCACCACTCGGCCGACCGCCCAAGTGAGCCGCACCGACCGCCGGCCGCCTCAGGCCTCGGGCCGCTCGTCTGGCGTTAAGGGAACGCGCCCTCGGTGCTGGCGCCCGGCCCAGGCGCCCAAGACCGGCCAGGGCGACCAGAACACGAGGTGGACGAGAAGGATGATCGGGTGCACCGCGTCCAGGACCGCTGCCCGGGTCGAGTCGAAGTCGACGTGGTCGCCGTCCAGGACGCTGACATCAGGGGCGAGGTGGTACCAGTGCGCCGCCTCGACACCGTAGACCACGGCCACCGCAACCAGGATCGTGAGTGCGGCCAGGATGCCTGTCTCGAGCCCGAAACGCAGCGACCGCGTGGCGCGGGCGCACACATAGGCGATCGCGAACAGCATCACCGGGGGAAGCAGCATGGTCACCGACCCGAGTCCGTCATCGCCCAGCCCGGCGCGCGAAACGCCCAGCAGGCCCGCACCGAACGCGACCGCCACAGCGGCCGCGACAGCGAACGACCTGCCCGAATGTGGCCTGCCGAGCAGCGCGACGGCGGCCCCGACGGCGAACCGTCGCCGCTCCCGCGGGACCGTGATGGTGGCGAGTTCGGCGCGCAAGGCCGTACCCCAGTCCACCTGGTCGCCGTCCGACAACGTGCGCTCGCCGGTGAGAGTCGCCGCGGCCGCTAGGAGCCGGTCGGCAATATCCCGTTCCTCCTGCCCTGTCGCACGCCGCCGGGTCCGGGTCAGGATCGACCCCACGACGGCGACGGGCACAGCAAGCACCAGGACGGCCCCGGGCACAATCATCGACAGCGCCAGGGCGACAGCCACCGCCCCGACGATCCAGCGGGTGCGTCGCGTGGTCATCAGAACGCCTCACCGGGAGCGGGCCGGATCACGCCGCCCGACGGACGGGAACGTCTCAGATCCCATGTGACGGTTCGATGGGAGGGAGAGGTCATCGCTGGGCCGGGATCTCGACGCGGAGGACGGTGCCGCGACCGAGCTTGCTCGTGACCTCGAGCCGGCCCTCGAGGTCGGCGACTCGGCCTCGCATCGATCGCAGGCCGAAGTGTTCGCGCCCCACGGCGGCCGGATCGAAGCCACGGCCGTCGTCGGACACCTCGACCAGAACGGTGTCGTCGACTACTGCGATGCGGACCGTGGCGTTGCTCGCCCGAGCATGCTTGACCACGTTGGCCAGGGCCTCCTGGCCGAGGCGGTACAGCTGCTCTTCGACCTCCGGTTCCAGTGGCAGGCGCTCACCGGGCCCGTCGACCTCGATCGCCAACCCTTCCCGGGCGCTGAGCGCCGCCGCCTGCTTGGTGAGCGCGGCGACCAGCCCCTCATCGGCGAGCGCGCCCGGCTGGAGCTCGAAGATCAGGGCGCGCATCTCGGCCAACGCGCCCCGGGTCAGCTGACCGATCTCGCTCAGCTCCTCCCCCACCGGCCCGGTGGAATCGAGCCCCTCCCGCGCGAGCGTGTGCTGCGCGGTTCGCACGTGCAGGGTCGTGGAGAACAGCGACTGCGAGACCGAGTCGTGCAGGTCGCGGGCGATACGCTGTCGTTCAAGGGCGGCGCGCTCGCCCTCGCGGCGCTGCGACTCGGCCAGCTCCAGCCCGGCGCGCCGGCGCTCGCTGACGATCGCCGCCAGGCAGCAGGTCGTGAGCGCGGCAAAGGTGATGTAGAGCTGGAGATTCAGGGCGCTGTCGGTTGGCGAGAGCTCGACGAAGAATCCCTGCTGGTGGGAGGTGGTCACCACCGCGATGACCGCCGCGATCGCGACCGCCAGCGTCGCTCCCTCCGGGCCGAGTCGCAGCGCGGCCCAGATGAACGCCGGGAACACCATGTAGGTGAGCGGCTGCTCGGCGGACAGGGCGATCACGCTCAATCCGGCCACGGCGGCCAGCATCAGGACGCCCTCAACCACCCGTCGGTCTCGCCCCACCAGCGCCCGCGGGTGCGCCCACGCCAGGGCGAGCGGGACAACCACCAACCCGCCCGCGACCCCACCCAGCCACCAGCTCCGCCAGAACACGGCCATCTCGGGCACCTCGATGACCTGGCCTGCCCACCGGACCAGGATCGCGACGGTCGCGGCGAGCGCCTCACCGACCGCGACGGCGACGAACACGGCGCCAACCTGCTCTAGCCGGTCAATCGCCGCCCGCCGGCCGACCAGCCGCTGGAGGATGACCACCGCGACAACAGCCCTGGCCACATGGCCCGCCGTGTCGGCAAGGGCGATCCCCAGCGGCTGCGAAGCGCCTGGAAGGTCCACAAGCGTGCCGAACAGGTCCCCTAGCAGGAGCGCGGGCCACCAGCGCAATCCACCCAGGTACAGCACCGCAATTCCCACGCCGGTGGCCGGCCAGAAGGCGCCTACCCCGCCCGTCAGCAGGAACGCCTCGCCACTCTGGGCAGCGACGTAGTAGCCGCCGGCGATCAGGAGCACCCCGGCCACATACGGCACCGACCACCTGGAAACCGGGACGCCCCGCCAGGTCGGCTGCGCCGCAGGAAGCGATGCGTCGGTGTTCGTCAGGCCTCCCATGTCGACGCCGGACCGTTGAGGAACGGTACCGCCCTGTGCCATCCCAGTCGAACGAGGCGGCCGCGCGGAGGCGCCGGCTCACTCGCCTCGTGGCCAGGGATCGAGGCGGGAGGCCGCGCGGATCATGTCGAAGAGGTCGTCCAGGTCCCGACCGTGCTTCTCCAGGAACGCGTGCGCGCCTGCCACCATCGCCTGGGGCCTCAGCTCGCCCATGCAGCTGATGGCGACCACCGGACGGTCCCGGCCTCGGAGCTCCCGGAGGACTCCCATGCCCTCCGGCAGCCGCGGCAGCAGCAGGTCCAGGACGACCACGTCAGGAAGGAGCTCCAGGTCGAGCCGCTTGGCACTCCGGGTGGACCCGGCCTCCCCGACCACGGTGAGGTCCGGTGCACACTGGATCAGGCTGCGAAGCGCCCGCCGGACCCGGGCATCGCCCTCGACGATCAAGACCCTCAGCTTGGGTGGCTTCCTCGGGTCGTCGGGCACGGTCTGCTGCACATCGGTTCCTTCGTCACCGGCTGGCCGAGGTGCCTCCGACGGTACGGCAGTGAGCTCGCGGGAGCCTCGGACAAACGACCCACCTCCAGGGTGACGAATGTCCTCATCGGGCCGGCACTGCCAGGTGGCTAGGACGCCGGGGGCGCTGGCGCGATGCCCTCCCGGATCGCCAGCAAGGCGGCCTGGGTTCTGGACGCCACCCCGAGCTTGCCGAGGATGTTGCTCACATGCGTCCGGGCGGTGCGCTCGCTGATCACCAGCGAATCCGCGATCTCCTGGTTGGACAGCCCCTGGGCCACCAGGACCAGGACCTCACGCTCCCGCTCGGTCAGAGAGTCCACCGCCCGCGGCTTGGGCGCGACGAGCGACCGCGTCAGTTGCTTCGCGATCGCCGAGTTCAGATGCACCTCGCCACGGCACGCCGCCCGGATGGCCGCGGCGACCTCGTCGGCCTCGGCGTCCTTGAGCAGGTAGCCGGCTGCACCGGCCTGGAGAGCGCCATGGACCAGGTCGGCCTGGGTGAAGCTGGTCATCGCCACCACTTCGATCTCGGGATGGCGTTGGGTGATGGCCGCGATGGCGGTCACCCCGTCCATTCCGGGCATCAGCAGGTCCATCAGCGCCACATTCGGGGGCCGACCGGCCGCGACGAGCGCCTCGATCCCGTCCAGGGCCTGCTGCCCGTCGGCGGCCTCGCCGACCACCTCGATGTCGTCCACCGTCTCCAGATAGGCCTGCAGGCCGCGACGGACTACGGCGTGGTCGTCAACGACGAACACCCTCACCAGTTGCTGGCCCGGGTCGTCGGCATCGGGCCGGCTCACCTATCGCCTACTCCCCGAATCACGGATCGGTCCAGGTCAACTGTAGAGGGACCTAGGTCATCTGTCGCGTCGAGCTTGCGTCGCCCGACCGATGAACCCCCACCTCCCAGCTGGGATCATGCGGTTCGGCCGAAGGCGACCTTCAGCGTGGAATGCCTGTCTTGGGACTTCGGGAAGAGGCTCAGATGCGCATTCAGCAGTCCAGCCACCAGGGATCTGTGGTGCTGACCCTGGCCGGCCGGCTCGACCTGGCGGCCGCTCCCCAGGTCCAGCGGGACATCCTCAAGCAGCTGGCCCAGCAGCCACCGGCGATCATCTGCGACCTGGCCCAGGTGGAGGCGATCGACTCGCTGTGTGCCGGGGTGTTCGCCTCGATCCGGCATCCTGCCCTGGGTTGGCCTGGCACGGCCCTGGTGCTGTGCGGCGCCCGGCCGGCGGTGGCCGACACCCTCGTCCAGCACGGGGTGATGCATCACCTGGCGATGTACCCCAGCCTGGATCAGGCGCTGGCCAATGCCCGCGCCCGACCACCACGGCTGGGGGCGCGACTGACCATGGGGCCGGTGCCGACCGCGGCCGCCGCTGGCCGGCAGTTCGTCGCGGAGGTATGCGGCCGCTGGGGGCTTCAGGTGCTGGCCGAGCCGGCGGCGCTGCTGGCCAGCGAGCTGGTCACCAACGCCGTGGTCCACGCCCACACGGCGCTGGAGCTACAGGTCGAGCTGCGCGGCTCCCGGCTGGAGGTGGCGGTGCACGACCAGGACCCGGACCTGCCGGGGTTGCTGGCCGCCAAGGACGGGACCGACCGAGGGCTGGGCCTGCAGATCGTGGACCAGGTGGCCACGACCTGGGGAGTGCGCCAGGACGAGGCTGGCGGCAAGACCGTCTGGTGCACCCTGGACCTGCCACCGCCGCAAGCTGGCAGGGTCGGCGGCAGCCGGCAGGCCGGGATCGCCGCGCCGCTCACCGAGCGGGAGCGTGCCGTCCTGCGGCCGCTACCCACCCGGCTGTCGCACGGGGAGATCGGCCGTGAGCTGGATGTGTCGGTCAACACCGTCAGGAGCCAGGTCCAGGCCATCTACCGCAAGTTCGAGGTCACGAGGCGAGCCGAGGCGGTCGCCCACGCACGCCATCTCCGCCTGCTCCCCGGGTCCAGACCCACCGACCCCTAGGCGTCAGGGAGCGTCGGCCGCTCCAAGGCGGCAGCGTAGATTCGCAGCACTCCGGTGACCACGGCGAAGATGGGCGTCGGGTCAACGCCGAGCTCGGCTGCTCGCATCGCCTGGGGCAGGATGTCGGCCTCCAGGAAGCCGAGGAGCAGGCGAATGAGCTTCACGCCGACCTCCGCCACCTGCATCTGGTCGTGGGTGACCTGGCCCAGGGACTCGCTGATCGCGGCGGCCAAGGCTTCCGAGTCCAGCTCAGGGGCTGGATCGCCAGTTGGCATGGGGTCCGCCTTGTGTGTGGTCGGTGAGAATAGCCCGACTTCGCCCAGGGTGGCAACCAGACTACCCACAGCGGCCGCGACGGACCCAGGCGTCGCCGCTACAGGCGCGGACAGACCTACCGACTGATGCGGTGAGCGATCACTGCGCCGGCGTGCTGGGCTGGATGTTCTTGTTGTTGTGGAACACGTTTGCGGGGTCGTACCTGGCTTTCACCTCGGCGAGCCGCCGGTACGTGTTGTCGCCGTAGGCCTCGCGGACGCGGCTCGTGTCGTCGTCGGAGTCGAGGAAGTTCACGTAGACGCCGGCGCGGTGGGGCTGCAGGGCGTCGAGGAATGCTCGGGCCCACGCGGTCTCCGATGCCCTGATGGTGTCGTCCTGCTCGGGGAGCCAGGCTGCGTCGATGACGATGTTGTGCTCCACATCACGCCCGGGGTAGGCCGTGGCGTCCCGAGGGGCTCGGGCGACCGCGCCACCCATGTGGAACACCGCCGCGTACGACATCGGGGAGGTGGCCCCGTAGGCGTGCGCGGCGACGATGTCGATGACCTCGTCGGACAGGCGGGTGAGGCTGGTGGCCTTCCAGTAGTAGTGCCAGCCATGGGGGACGGTGTCGTCGAGGCCGCGCTGATGGTCGACGTACAGGGTGGGTCCGACCAGATCCACGAGCGGGGTCCCGAACTGGCGGAGCCCACGGACGGCAAGCTCACCTGCCTCCACGGGTCCGGCGTAGCAGCTGGCCACGGCGATTGCCGGCCGGAAGCGGAGGTCCTCGTCGACACCCGGCAGCGGCGGGATCGTGCCGAGCCGGATGACGGTCCCGAGCTCGTCGGGCGCGTCGGCGACGAAGTCCCGGTAGAAGCGCAGGACCTCGGTGGTGTCCTCGGCCGCCCAGAACACCGGTCCGGCCATGACGGTGGGGCCGACCGGGTGCAGCGCGAACCGGAACGAGCTGACGACGCCGAAGTTCCCGCCGCCGCCTCGCAGGGCCCAGAACAGGTCGGGGTGCTCGCTGGCCGACGCCCGCACGATCTCGCCCTCGGCGGTGACCACCTCGGCCTGGACGAGATTGTCGACGGTGAGCCCGTACTTGCGCATGAGCCAGCCGATGCCGCCGCCCAGGGTGAGGCCGCCGACGCCGGTGTGACCCACGATGCCGCCCGTGGTCGCCAGACCGTACGCCTGTGTCTCGTGGTCGACATCCGCCCACAGGGCACCGCCCTGGACGAGGGCCGTGCGTTCCACAGGGTTGACCGACACGGCACGCATCGCCGACAGGTCGATCAGGATCCCGCCGTCGCACACCGCGGTGCCGGCGACGTTGTGACCCCCGCCGCGAACGGCGATCTCGAGATCGCGGTCGCGGGCGAAGCGGACCGCTGCGGCCACGTCGGCGGTGCCGCCGCAGCGGGCAATCAGCCGAGGTCGCCGGTCGACGATGCCGTTCCATACGGCCCGGGCGTCGTCGTAGTCATGGCGGTCGGGGACGATCACATCGCCCCGGAACCCAGGAATCTGCGTCGTGGTTGGTGCTGACATCGTCCCTCCTCTGGTGGATGGACTCATCGCAACATCGGGGGGCACTGAGGAGAAGTCAGCGATCTGGACTTTGAAGTAAGAAATCTGGACTTCACGGCGGTCGGTTGCCGCGGGACACTGCGGTCATGAGGACCTACGGTCAGTACTGCCCGATCGCCCGTGGCGCGGAGATCTTCGCTGAGCGTTGGACGCCGTTGATCGTCCGCAACCTGCATCTGGGCTGTGAGACCTTCGGCGAGATCCTCGAGGGTGCGCCCGGGCTCTCCCACACCCTGCTCGCGCAGCGGCTCAAGCAGCTCGAACGCCTCGGCATCGTCGAGTCGGCACCGAAGGCGCAGGGGCGCGGTCACCGATACCAGCTCACGAGCTCGGGCCACGATCTGTTCAAGGTCTGCGAGACCCTCGGCGAGTGGGGCGCTCGTTGGCTCGAGATCGCCCCCGAGAACCTCGATCCCTACGTGGCGCTGTGGTCGATGTGCAACGCGCTCCGCCGGGACCGGCTCCCGGACCAGCGCGTGGTCATCCGGTTGGACTTCACCGGCTACCGTCCTCACGAGCGGTACTGGCTGCTGCTCGAGCACCGCGAGGCCGAGATCTGCAAGACCTATCTCGGCCTGGACGAAGACCTCTACATCACCGCCGACGCCGAAGCGTTCGTGAAGTGGCACGCCGGGCAGCTGTCCTGGGCGGAGGCCACCCGCGACTCCCGGATCCAGCTCCACGGCCCGTCATGGCTCGTGCGGGCCTTCCCGAGCTGGAACGGCCGCAGCATGTTCGCCCACATCAGACCCGACGCCGCCACTGTCACCGCGAACTGACGCTGGCCGGCAGCGCGCTCGTACAGGCCGACAACCTGGCCTCGGTCGTTGAGGTCGTGGGCCTGGCTGTCGGATGAGGCGAGCGGGTGATCGATCGTCGTGTAGGCGCCGCTCTTGTACCGGAAGCCGTGGCGGACCTGGTTGGCATCCAGGTAGAAGCCCACGACGTGGCCGCGGTTGTTGATGCCGAAGGGGACGGTCGCCACGGCACCGGGGAAGGCAAGCGTGGTGAGGCCGCCGTTGGCTTCTCGAAGGTACACGCGAGTCGCTCCCGCGGCGTCGAGGTAGAAGCCGGTGGTCTGCCCGCGAGCGTTGCTGTCGACTGCCGTGGACTGCAGGGCGCCGGGGACGTCGATCGTGGTGTAGATCCCCTTGTCGAGGAGGAACCCGTGAAACGCTCCTCCGGCATCGACGTAGGTGCCGACGACCTGGCCGCGGTCGTTGAGGCCCAGGGCCTGGGTCGGCGCGCCGGGGACGTCGATCGTCGTGAAGCGGCCCTTGTCCAGCAGGTAACCGTGGCAGCCGCCGCGCGCGTCCTCGTAGTCGCCCAGGATCTGCCTGCGGGCGTTGATCCTCAGCGCAATCGTCCGCGCGGCGCCCGGGACGTCGATGGTCGTGTAGCGCCCGCGGTCGAGGACGAACCCGTGGACGGCGAAGCCGGCGGTGTCGTAGCCGCCCACGATCTGGCCGCGGTTGTTGATGCCGAAGGGCGCGGTCTCCAGGACGGCGTCCGGGTGGTCGATCGTGGTGAACTCACCCCGGTCAAGGAGAAAACCGGGGCCGAGCGGATCCACGGGATCGTCCGCGATGCAGCTGACCGGTGGCGGCTCCGCGGCCCCGGCGGGGGCGGGACCGGCCACGACGAGCGTCGCGAGGAGGAGGGCGGCCGCCAGGATCCTCCAACCACTGGTGGTGCTGTCCGTCGGGATCTCGGTGAGCGAAGGGGACGCCATGCTGGTCTCCTCTCCGGTGCGGGTCGGTTCTCTCGCCCGACCAGCCGGGCTACGGGAGCATGGGGTCCATCGTGCCGAGCGGATCCAGGCCCATTGCCCCGCCGGCGGCACCGCCGGCCGCCGGGTCGGTGTAGTAGCCGACGATGTGGCCACGGTCGTTGATCGCCGTCGCGAACGTCGAAACCGCTCCTGGCACAGCGATCCGTGTGGGCTCTCCGTCGTCATACCGGAACGCGCGGAGCGTCACGAAGGTGCCGTCCGCACTGAGAAACGCAGCGGTCGCAGCGGTCTGACCGCGATTGTTGAGCCCGATGTGGATGGTCTGCACCGCCCCCGGCACATCCGGCAATCTCGTGAAGGTGCCGTCGCGCTCCCGCAGGAACGTGTAGTGGCTGTTCTTCGGGTCGGCCGGAACAAACGCCTGACCGATCGACTGGCCGCGGTCGTTGATGTCGTTGAGGGTGGTGTTGGACACACCGGGAGCGTCGACCCTGATGAACCGCCCGTCCTCGTAGATGTAGCCGCGGAGGAACCGCAGCGGCACCTGCCGGTCCACGTCGCTGTAGATGCCGACCACCTGGCCGCGGTTGTTGATTCTCCAGGCGAGGGTGGTCAGCGCGCCAGGGACGTCGAGCGTGGTGAACTTGCCGCGGGCGCTCCGCAGATACCCGTGGGCCTCCCCCATCGTCGGGTCGTACCTGAGGAGGGAGCCGACGGTCACGCCGCGGTCGTTGCCGCCGGTGAGGTCGTTCTCCAGGTCCCCAGCTGGGTCGTCGAACTTCGTGTACCTGCCGCGCTTGTCCAGGCGGAAGCCGTGCAGCCGGCCGTCGGCGTTGGCGTAGTAGCCGATGACATCACCGCTGTTGGTGATGTCCCACGCCTCGGTCCTGGTGGCGCCGGGGAAGTCGATGGTCCGGTAGCGCTCGCCGTCGAAGACGTAGCCGTGGATCGCACCTCGTGCGGGAGCGGCGTCCTGACCGTCCGAGGTCGCGGCGGCGGCGGGTAGCCCGCTCGCCGCCAGCGTCACGGCGGCCAGCACGAGAGCGGAGACGACTGCTGCGCGGATGCGATGTGGGTATCGGGTGATGCGCACCATGCTGGTGCACCCCCTTCCTGTCATGCCGGAGGTCGTCACCAGATGTTCGCCGCGAACGGCCAGCCGGATCGGCTCAGGCCGGAATCACCCGGGCGGGGTGAGGACGGGTCACCCGGGCCGCCATCGCCGCGACTAGGGCCAAAGGGCCGCCCATCACGGGGCGGCCCTTGGCATGGCTGGGAGCGGTCAGGGTCTGATCTGGCTGAAGCGGGTGGCCCAGTTGGCCAGGGCGGTGCGGGTGCCACCGCAGCTGCCGAGCTCCGGCCCGGCGTTGGCGAACCACTCGGTGAGGGTGCAGGTCTGGTTGATGTATTCGTTCGCGATCCAGATCGAGTTGCCGTCGGCCACGGCGGCGCCGTAGTCACCCCAGCGGGTCCGCGGTGGGTCGCCAACGAATGCCTTGTAGCTGGTGAACCCGTCCGAGACGCCCTTGCCTTCGGCGGCGACCCGGACCGGTCCCGCACCAGACTTCAGGTCGAGCCCGGCGTAGGCCGCGCTCGGGTAGTGGTCGGCGCCGACAAGGGTGAAGGAGATCACGGCGCGGCCGGCGTCGGTGACCCCGACCGTCGGGTAGGTCAGGTTGTTGTTCTTCACGCCCAGGTAGCCCTGCTTGACGATGGAACCGCTCACGGCCGACCCCGAGACCTTGGGCCGGACGACGAAGAACTCCAGGCCCGCCTTGGTGGCGCCGCCGACGTTGACGGCGGTATCGAGCGAGCTCCAGAGCTTCCCGTCGGCGAAGGTCACCTGGTGCATGCGGGTGTCGCTGGCGTCCAGGTGCGAGATGACCTCGTCGTGGGCGGGTTCCTCGGTGAAGAGCAGCTGCCAGCAGCCCGGCCCGAACGGCGTCGCCAGGGTGGTGTCGTTGACGCATTGGCCGAGCGGGAAGTCGCCGGGCTTCTGGTCGGCCTTGGGCGAGATGCTGTAGGTGCCGACGTTGATGAGGGAGTTGCGTAGGACCGGCT
Organism: Actinomycetes bacterium; assembly: GCA_035275125.1. Lineage (GTDB taxonomy): Bacteria > Actinomycetota > CALGFH01 > CALGFH01 > CALGFH01 > CALGFH01. The sequence continues at coordinate 57,941 of DATENJ010000477.1, forward strand.
GGGGGTTCGAGGTGAGCAAGGTCGCCGTCCTGGTCAGCGACCAGATGGCGATGCGGTTGTCGGTGCCGTTGCCGTTGGCCTCCTCGGCGGCCATGGAGCTGAGGAAGTACTCGGTCCCGGCCTGAGCCAGCTCGTACCGGATGCCGGGGGTGACCCCAGGTCGCAGGGTGAAGCCCGGGTTGCCGTTCACCGCGCCGACAGTGTCGATCTGGGTCACGTTCACGGTGGCGGCGTTGCGGGCCAGGGCGAACTTGTTGAACGCATAGACCTGGGCGGCGTGGAACCCGTCGGCGAAGAACGGGTACTCGTTGGTGGTGATGTAGAAGCCGAAGGCGTCGGCGCCGATCTGGGGGTAGTCGCCCAGGCATGGCCCACCCTCGCAATTGTGGTCAGGGGTCCCGTCGGTGCCGTCGTCCTGCACGGGCACGCTGTAGATGGCCCACTGGCCGGTGGGATTGCTGGTCTTGCTGACGGCGATGTCCAGGTGGTTCGTGCCCACGAACGCCCCGTCTTCGGGATCCGCGTCGAGGGTCAGCACGACGTGGAACCACCGTCGGGTGACCCGGTCGAACAGACAGCTCGGGTCGGTCAGGAACGGCCCGAACTCCCCGGTGGTCCGGTTGATCGCCGGCGGGTAGCCGTAGAAGGTGTTCTGGTCGGTCACGCCGGTCACCGGGTTGCCGGCCGTGTCGTACACGCGCAGGACGTCGTTGACGGTCTCCAGCACGAAGCCATTGCCCACGCACAGGCCCTGGTCGGGCGGTTCCAGCGAGAACTGGTTGCCGCCGTTGGCGGTGCGCTGGTCGCGGTGGTTCAGGCCGTCGATGCTGCGGACCAGCCTCGGGCTCGACGTCACCTTGGCGCCGGCCACGGTGGCGCCGGCGTGGCTACGCAGCCCGCGCGAGAGGCTCCGGTCGACGGTCACGCCCCGGCGGGCGGTGGCCACTCTGGCGGCGGCCTCGTCGGCGTCAGGCTCCTCACTGGGCCGGATCTCCGGCTGCTGGAGGGCCCCACTGCCGACCGAACCGCCACGGATCGATGTCGTCCCACCACTGGGAATCTGCCGGGTGACGGTGTCCGCGCGCGCCGGCGGGACACCCGCGCCCACCAACAGCAGCGCCGCGCAGACCAGGACTGGTACCAGCGACCAAGCCAGCACGCTCCTGCGGTTCATGGTTTCTCCGTTCGGTGCTCGTGCGGACGCCCATGCGTCCTGCACGGAGTGGCGACGAATGGAGAGGGACGGCGGAGCGCGAGCTGGGCATCGTTGCCGAGGCTCGGCCATGCAGCCTCCTTCGCAGGACCGGCGGCAGCCGCTTGGGCGACAAACGACCACCAACGCAGAAGACCCTGACGATCAGCCCGGATCGTGTCAATCGGCCCGCACTACGACATCGGGCGTAAAGGCACATACAGCTCCGCGGGGTGTCGACCAGCGTCGCCGGGGGCCGGTGCTCGACACGGCCAATGCGGCCCTGGGCTATCTGGAGGAGCTGTTCCCCGACAGCATCGGTGAGGCCTGCTTCATCGACCGGGCCGGACCTGAGAACGCCCGCATGGTCCGCGGCGTGCGGGCAACCCTTCAGGACCTGGCCACCCGAACGGGCAAACGCAACCACCAGCGTCCTGGATCGCGTGCCCGACCGCGCCTAAGCACTCCCGCGACCTCCCTCGTGGCGCTGGCCGCGCCGAGCGTGCGGCCGGCATCGGCTTAGGGCACGGTAGGGACCATGAGCAGGTGGCACGTCAGCAACGAGGTCCGGAGCAAGATCGCCAGCACGGGGCCACTGGGTCGGGCCTGGCTGGACGAACTCGCGCGCGGTCCCGCGATGACGGCTGACGTGGAGGAGGTCGAGGTCGTCGTCGCCCATCAGGAGCGCATCACCCTGCGCGTCGGCGACGTCTTCGTGAAGCTCGACGCTGACCGGTCACGCCTCGATGTCGAGGTCGAGGCGATGACGATGGCACCGGTCCCGACTCCGGAGATCCTGTGGCGCAAGCCGCACGAGCTCGCGCTCGCCGCCCTCCCAGCGACAGCACTCGGCCGCCTCGGCCAGCCGTCGCCCTCGCGGCCAGCGGCGTGGGCCGCTGCGGGAGCCGCCGTCCGGACGCTGCACGACGCGCCGCTGCCCCCATGGCGCAGTCGGAAACTCGACGGGCTCGCATCACAGCTCGACAGCGAGTGCGAGTGGTTCGTCGCCAACCGGGTCCTTCCCGCCGACGTGGTCACGCACAACCGGCGGCTGGCCGAGGGGGCGCTCCGGCCGTCGACGCCGGTGTTCATGCACGGCGACCTGCAGGTCTGCCACATCTTCGTCGACGGTGACAAGGTCACCGGCATCCTCGATTGGTCCGAAGGCGGCCAGGGCGACGCGCTGTGGGACCTCGCCACCCTCACGATGGGGCACCCCGAGCACCTCGGCGACGTCATCGCCGGCTACGGCACCGACGTCGACCTCGACATGGTCCGCGGGTGGTGGTCGGTGCGTTGCCTGCTGGCGACCCGCTGGCTGGTCGAGCACGGCTACGGTCCCGCCGAGGAGTATCCCGAGGTCGCCCTGCTGAGGTCCCAGCCGTAAGGCTCGGCATCACGGACACCCTCATTGGACATGTGGAGCAATTGGGAGGATTATCCCCCGATTGCCCGTCCGGAGGTGCGAATGCGCTACAAGGTCGGTGCCGAGCAGCTTGAGCGGGTGCCATCGCTGGCCCATCGGCCTGACGGGGTGTTCCGGGTGGCCCGGACAGCCCCGGTCGGCCCAACCCATGCCGTCTGCGCCCGGACCGGGGCCACGGTCTGCGGGATGAAGCCTGACGCCCTTGTGGTGCTGGATGAGGATTGGGAGGCGGCCTGCTTTGTCGAGAAATGCTCGGCCTGCTTCGTCGCCCTCGCCGGCGGAAGCTGACCGCCTCCTGTAGGAGTCGAGGGCGGCCGTCGGCGTGTTGGAGGATGATCGAGGCCATGGACGAGCCGGCCCCCTTACAGCGGCGCTCTCGGGATGGTGGGCCAGATCCCGTCGAGATCGTGGCCTACGATCCGACCTGGACGGCACGGTTCGCCGAGCTGGGCCGCGATCTCCGCGCCGGGCTGGGTGAGGTCGCGCTTCGGATCGACCACATCGGCTCCACCTCGGTGCCCGGCCTGGCCGCCAAGCCGATCGTCGACATCCAGGTCTCGGTGGCCGACTTCGAGCCGCTGGCCGCGTACCGGCTGCCGCTGGAGCGGTTGGGGTATGTGTACAGGGCCGACAATCCCGAGCGGACCAAGCGGTACTTCCGGGAGCCGCCTGGCCGTCGCCGGACCCATGTGCATGTGCGCCGGGCGGGCAGTTTCTCTGAGCAGTGGGCGCTGCTGTTCCGCGACTACCTGCGCGCAGACCCTGACGCGGCGGTCGAGTACGAGGCGGTGAAGCGACGCCTGGCCATCCGCTATCGGGACGACCGCAGGGCATATGTCGACGCCAAGGGGCCGTTCCTGTGGGAGATCATCCGCCGGGCCGACGACTGGGCCCAGACCCAGGGCTGGTTCCCCGGTCCCAGCGACGCCTGAGCAGTCAGGTCTGGTTGGTGGCCGCCTTGGCGAGCAGCTCCAGAAGGCTGCTCCAGCCGCCGCCCCCGGTGATCCCGTCACGGAGGGCCTGGCCGTCGACCAGTCGCTCCAGATGTCGGTGCTCCAGGGTGACGGTGGTCTGGTCGGGGCCGTCGGCGCTGAAGCGGACCTCGATCTCGCTGGCGTGGGCGGGGTCGGGGTCGTACTGCCAGTGGCCGTTGATCTGCCAGGTCACGACCAGCCGGTGCGGTGGCTCCCAGATCAGCACCCGACCCCAGTCGCACTCGCTGCCGTCGGTGCCTTGTTCGTACCAGCGGCCGCCTTGGCGTGGTTCCAGGATGGCGGTGGCCATGTCGGCCTGGCCGATGTGGTACTCGGCCGGCCACCAGCTACCGAACTGCTCGGTGAAGGTCCGGAAGGTCCGCTCGACGGGTACGTCGAGGGTGACGGTTCCGGTGAGCGGCGGGATGGTGGGGGTGCTGGTCATGCATCCTCCTGCTCGGGGTCGGTGGGGGCCGCTTGGGCGGCCTTGGCGAAGGCGGTGAGGGCCTCGGCCCAGATGCGGTCCAGGTAGGTGCGCAGGGCGGTCACGCCCTCGGGGTTGAGCCGGTAGATGCGGCGGGTTCCCTGGGCTTGGCTGACGACCAGGCCGCCCTCTCTGAGCACGCGCAGGTGCTGGGAGACCGCGGGTCGGGTGACGGGCAGCTGCTGGGCCAGCTCCCCGACCGTGCTTGGGCGTCGCGCCAGCAGCTCGAAGATGGCTCGCCGCGTCGGGTCGCCCAGCAGCCCCAGTCCCGCAACTCCGTTAGTGTCCACTAACGTAAGTTACGACTAACGGGACCCTGAGCGCAAGTGGTCCTAGCCTGGGGCTGGTTGGCCGACGTGCCACCGGGGGGCTATTCTGCCGTTTACTCAAGTTATCAAGTGCTTACTTGAATAGAGTGGGCGAGGAGGGTACATGGCTGACCGAGCGGCCAAGACGGCCCTGTTCGATGCGTTCGCCCGGGCGGCCAAGGCCCTGGCCAGCGGCCGACGCATCGAGCTGATGGACGTGCTCGCGAACGGCGAGCGGACCGTGGAGGCCCTGGCCGGCGAGGTCAGCCTGTCGGTGGCCAATACCAGTCAGCACCTGCAGATCCTTCGCCAGGCCGGGCTCGTCAGCAGCCGGCGCGAGGGCACCTCGGTCCACTACCGGCTGGCAGCCCCGGAGGTGTTCGAGCTCTGGCGGACCCTGCGGGCCCTGGCCGCCAGCCGCCTGGCCGAGGTCGAGCGGCTCGCCGCCGCGTACCTCGGCTCCAGGGACCAGCTGGAGCCGGTCACCCGGGAGGAGTTGGCCCGCCGGCTTGAGAACGGCGACCCTGTGTTGGTCCTGGACGTGCGGCCAGCTTCTGAGCACGCCGCCGGGCACGTGCCCGGAGCGGTCTCCATCCCGGTCGAGGAACTGCACAGGCGACTGGCCGAGCTCCCCCGCGACCGGGAGATCGTCGCCTACTGCCGCGGCCCCTACTGCGCCTTCGCCCACGAGGCCGTGGAGTTGCTGCGTGACGAGGGCTTTGCGGCACGCCGGCTGGAGGACGGGCTCCCCGAATGGCAGGCCGCCGGCTTGGCCGTCGCCCTCGCCTGACATCGACCGAGCCGAGGAGCCGGCATGCCCACCATCCACCCGGTCGTCGACGAGGGCCTCGGCAACAGCGCCTATGTGGTCGAGCTTGGCGACGGGCGGGCCCTGGTGGTCGACCCGGCACGCGACCCCACCTCCTACCTGGACCTGGCCCGCTGGCGGCACCTTCGGATCGTGTATGCGGCCGAGACCCACCTCCACGCCGACTTCCTGACCGGCAGCCGAGAGCTCGCCGCCGCCGCCGGCGCCCAGATCCTCGCCCCTAGGGCGAGCCAGCTCGGCTTTGCCCATCGCGGCCTGGAGGATGGCGAGGAGGCCGACCTGGGCGGGCTCACCCTGCGGGTGCTGGCCACTCCCGGGCACGCCCCCGAGCACGCCAGCTACCTGCTCCTGGACGGCGCTCGGCCTGTGGCCCTGTTCAGCGGCGGGGCGCTGCTGGTCGGCACCGTGGCCCGCACCGACCTGGCCGGCCCCGAGCTGACCGAGCCCCTGGCCCGGGCCGCCTACCGGTCGCTGCACCAACGGCTCCTGTCGTTGCCCGACGAGCTCGGCGTGTATCCGACCCACGGCGCCGGGTCGTTCTGTGCCACCCCGGCCGGTGACCAGCGCACGACCACCATCGGGGCCGAGCGTCGCCACAACCGGCTGCTGGCCGCCCCGGACGAGGACGCCTTCGTCACGCAACTGCTGGCCGGCTTCGGCAGCTACCCGCCGTACTTCCTGCGGCTGCGGGAGCGCAACCGGATCGGCCCCGAGCTGCTCCGCCGCGACTGGAGGGTCCTGCCCCTGCTCTCGACCGACCGGGTCCAACAGCACCTGGCCGCGGGCGGGCTGGTGGTCGACGCCCGCCCCATCACGGCGTTCGCGGCTGGTCACGTCCCGAGAGCGCTGTCGATCGAACTGCGGCCGCAGTTCGCCAGCTGGCTGGGCTGGCTGCTGGACGACACCCAGCCGCTGGTGGTCGTCCTGGACGAGGATCAGGACCGAGGGGAATTGGCCCGTCAGTGCCGCACCCTCGGCTACGACCAGCTAGTGGGCGAGCTGGCCGGGGGGATGGCCGCCTGGCGTGTGGCCGGTCTCCCTGAAGCCCAGCTTCCCCTGGTCGAGGTCGAGCAGCTCGAGGAC
>DATENJ010000478.1:0-11699 GCA_035275125.1 Actinomycetes bacterium
GCCCCCACCATCTGGGGCACCTTGGGCCAGACGAGCATGCTGTTGGGCAGCAGGGTCAGCGCGGTCACCCCGCCGTACCAGGAGTGGCGGAGCTGGACCTTGATGCCGTAGCGCTGGCTGAGGCGGCCGACCACGTACAGCCCCAGCACCCGCGAGAGGGCGAAGTCGATCTCGGGCGGGTTGGCCAGCCGTTCGTTGGCCAGGATCAGCTCCTCGTCGCTCATCCCGAGACCGCGGTCCTCGACCTCGATGACATAGCCATGCGGGACCGCCTGCCCGGCGATCTGGACCCTGGTGTTGGGCGGCGAGAACGCGGTCGCGTTCTCGATCAGCTCGGCCAGCAGGTGGATCACGTCGACGGCGACGTGCCCAGCCACCTCCAGGTCGGCCAGCGGGAGCAGCTCGACCCGCTGGTACTCCTCGACCTCGGCGGCGGCCGCCCGGACCACGTCGACAACGGTCATCGGCTGCGCCCAGTGCCGGCCCGGGTCGGCGCCCGAGAGCACGATCAGGTCCTCGGCGTTGCGGCGCATACGGGTGGCCAGGTGGTCCAGCCGGAACAGGTGCTCGAGGGTCTCGGGGTCGGTCTCGTTGCGCTCCAGGTCGTCGATCAGCTCCAGTTGGCGGTCGATCAGGGTCTGGGAGCGGCGGGCCAGGTTGGTGAACATGTCGCCGATCGACCGCCGCAGGCCGGCCTGCTCGGTGGCCAGCCGGACCGCGACCTGCTGGATGTCGTCCACCGCCTGGGCGACCTGGCCGATCTCGTCCTTGGAATTGATGCCGATCGGCTCCACCCGGACGTCGAGGTCGCCGCGATCGGTGGTCCGGAGCCGCTGGACGGCGTCGGGCAGCCGGTCCTGGGCGATCTCGATGGCCCCGGCCCGCAGCTGCTGGAGAGGCCGGGCCATCGACCTGGCCACCAGGAGCAGGGCCAGCAGGGCGATGCCGAGGATGAGGGCGATCAGCAGAGCGTTGCGGAGCGCGTCGCGCTGGGCGGAGGAGTTGAGGTCGCCGCTCTGGCCGATGATGCCCTCCAGCAGGCTGGACTCGACGCTCCGCAGCAGCTCCATGTTGGTCGTGCTGGCGTTCAGCCACTGGCTGCCGTCGATGTCCGCCCCGGACTGGCGGCGGATGGTGTCCTGCTGGATCCGGTCGACCTGGAGCACCGGCTGGCCCTTGACGACGTCGGCGAACAGGCCCCGCTGCTGGTCGTTGGCGTCGGCCTGGAACTGGTCGAACGCCGCCTGCTGCTGGGCCAGCAGGCCCGACAGCTCCTGGAAGCCGCCGAACTCGAAGGTCTTCTGGAACGAGAGGGCGTAGAGGATGCCCCGCACCTCGGAGGTGACCTCCTTGGCCCGGGACAGGTCGTTGAAGGAGCGCACCGCCTGGGAGAGGTCGTCGTCCCCGCCCGGCGCGGCGATCTCGGCGTTGACATCGAGCAGCCCGTCGATGATTCGCGAGTACTCGGCCGAGATGGCCCGCCCGGTGAGGGAGGAGCGCCGCGCGGCATCGCGGAGTGCGGTGAGGTCGTCCAGCCCGGCCCGGACCGCGTCGAACCTGGCCCGGATCCGGTCGCCGAGGTCGTTGTACAGCGGCTCCTCGGCCTCCTTGTAGGCGGCGACGGCCTCGTCGCTCCGCGGCAGTTGCTGGCTCAGTGCCCTGCCGACGCTCTGGTCGCCGCTGACGATGTAGGCGGTGCTGAGGTCGCGTTCGGCCTGCAGCTCGTGCACGAGCGCCGTGACCTGGCGGCCCAGCTCGGCCAGCCGGCGGCCGTCCTCGAAGGCCTGGGCGTTGCCGACCAGAGTGCCGATGCCGAGGCTGGCCAGCACCAGGAAGGCAACGGCCGGGATGACCAGGACGGCGGTCAGCTTCGACCGGACGCGCCAGTTGCGGAGGCCGAAGGACCGGCCAGAAGCTGGCGGAGGAGACGTGTCCATGCGGGGGGTTCACTACCTCTCTCGCGAGATACCGGCTGGCGCCGGATTATACTCAGCCGGCCTTTCCATATCCGTCACGACCTGGGAGTCTTGGGAAAGATGACGAGGATGCGCTTGTTATCCGGAACGGCGCTCGTCGCCGTTGCCCTCTCGGTTGCCGGATGCACGACGTCGGGACCCGAGCCCCAGAACAGCTCGGTGAGCGAGGTCCGGATCGGCGTCCTGACGCCGGAGTCCGGGCCGAGCCGGGCCGCCGGGAGCGAGGCGCAGCGCGGTGCCGAGCTGGCGGCCGCGCTGGTCAACGGGGACGAAGGCCCGGTGCAGCTGGCCGGGGCCGGGACCGCCGGGCTGGCCGGGTTGGGCGGGGCCAAGCTGACCATCGTCCAGGGCGACACCAAGAGCTCGCAGGATGTCGGCGCCACCGAGGCGGCCCGCCTGGTCACCGAGCAGAAGGTGGCGGGGCTGGTCGGGGCCTACGACCCGCTCGTGACCGACGTGGCCAGCCAGCGGACCGAGCGGCTGGGCGTCCCCTTCGTGAACGGCGACAGCTCGGCCGACTACCTGACCGAGCGGGGCCTTGACTGGTTCTTCCGGACCGGGCCGACGGACCGGATGTTCGGCGAGTCGTTCTACTCGGCGCTCCAGGAGACGGCCGGGGCCGACGCGAGCAAGGTCGCCATCCTCTACGCCGACGACCAGCCGAGCAGCGTCGTCGCCCAGCTGACCCGGGAGCTCGCCGACGAAGGCGGCTTCGACCCCGTCGCCGAGGTCAAGGTCGACCCCACCCCGGCCGGCCGGGCGGCCGCGGCGGTGGCGCAGCTCCGCGACCAGCCGCAGAAGCCGGACGCGGTCTTTGTGATCGCCTCCACCCCCGGCGACGCCACCGCGCTCCTCAAGGCCTTCGGGCAGGCCCGTTACTCGCCGCCGGGGATCCTGGCCTTCGGGGCCGGCTTCTCGGCCCCGACCGTGCTTGGCGCCGGGCCCGACGGCGAGGACCTGCTGACCAGCACCTCCTGGTCGCGGGAGATCGCCGGGCGGAACGCCCCCGCCAAGCCCGTGATGGAGCTGTACGAGGAGCGCTTCAACCAGCCGATGACCGAGACCGCGGCCGGGACCTTCACCGCGGTGCTGGTGCTCGCCCAGGCGATCGACAACGCCGGCTCGACCGACCCCCAGCGGGTCCGGGCCGCCCTGCTCAACCTCGACATCCCGGCCCGCGAGACGATCATGCCCTGGAGCGGGATCCGCTTCGACGCCTCCTCCCGCCAGAACGCGGCCGCCAACGGTGTGGTCGAGCAGCGGGTCAGCCAGGCCTTCCGGGTGGTCTTCCCCGGTGAGCTCCAGCAGGCCGAGCCGCAGTGGCCGCGCCCCAGCCCGGGCGCCTGAGCCTCAGGTCGTCCGCTTGTCGGCGTCGACCAGGCTCTCGTCCAGGTAGGGCAGGGTCGCGCCGAACCGCTCCTGGAGGTGGGCCATGGAGGTCGTCGGCGGGTAGCGGGGCACCTCGCCCTCGGCCAGGCAGGTGGGGATCACCTCGACGGGGGCGTCGTGGTTCGGGTCGAAGAAGAAGGGGATCGACTGGCGCTCGGCCCCCGAGGTGTTGATCACCCGGTGCAGGGTCGGCGGGAACAGGTCGTTGGTCCAGCGGGCCAGCATGTCGCCCACGTTGACCACGAACGTCCCCCTGATCGGCTTGGCGTCGATCCACTGCCCGGCGGCGTTGCGGACCTGCAGCCCGCCCCGCTCGTCCTGGGCCAGCAGGGCCAGGCAGCCGTAGTCGGAATGGGCGCCGGCGCCGATGCGGGCCTCGCTGATCTCCCCGCCGTCCGGCGCCCCCTGGGGCGGGTAGTACAGCGGGCTCATGATCACCATGGGCGTGGTGAACCAGTCGTCGAAGTAGTCCTCGGGCAGCTCGAGGGCGACCGCGATGGCGTGGGTGACCTCGCGGGCGAGCCCGTGCACGGCCGCGAAGTACGCCTCCATCGTGTCCCGGAAGCCGGGCACGTCGGTGGGCCACTGGTTGGGGCCGTGGAACGGCAGTCCCTGGCGGACCAGCGGGTGCGAGGGGTCGAGATCGTTGCCGATCCGGTAGCCCTCCTTGAGGTCACCCTCCTCCTGCTTGTCCGGGTCGAGGTTCTCCATGCCGATGTCGAACCAGCCCCGGTCGCAGGACGACTTCTCCACCGCCACCTCGGCCTTCTTCTCCCGCGGGAGGGTGAAGAAGCCGGCCGCCTCGGCGAAGGTCCGGTCGACCAGGTCCTGGCTGACCCCGTGGCCGGCCAGGTAGGCGAAGCCGACGTTCCGGAAGGCGCCGGCCAGCTCCAGCGCCGCCTGCTTGCGCTCCGCGGGGTCGCCGGTCCGGAAGGGGGTGAAGTCGACGACCGGGATCTGCTCGACCGGGATGCGCTCGCCGCGCAGCGACGGCGCGATCTTTGGGGTCATGAGCCAGCAACTCCAATGCTCGGGTCGATGAACTCGTTGGTGTAGAGGTCCCCGGGCTGGAGCCCCTGCTTGGCCGGTTTGCGCTGGCCGACGAGGATCGGGGTGACGATGTCGATCAGGCGCTGGATGCGGCCGACCTCGAAGTTGCCGATGGTGCGGTCGCTGCCGTTGTTGACGAAGTCCTGGCGCATCTTGCCGATGGCGTACTCGGCCAGCCCGGGCGAGTAGCTCCAGAACTCGCTGTTGTAGTCCTTGACCGTCTTGATGATGAACTCGTTGGTCTTCCCGGGGTTGGCCAGGAAGTCGACCTGGGCCCGCTGGACGAGCGGGACCAGCTTCTTCAGGCAGGGGGCGAGCTTGTCCTTGTCGGCGGCCCGGATCGACAGCGCCTGGGGGTAGAACGGGTAGCCGGTGTCGTTCACCAGCGCGTAGTCCATCTGCTTGTTCCACCCCGGCAGGTCGTGCTGGTAGATGTAGGGTTCGGAGGTGGCGAACCCGGCCTGGGTGGTCCGGCCGCCGTCGGCCAGGAACTTGTCCGACCCGCCGTCGTACCCGTCGTCGGTCTGCCCCTGGCGGAGGATGCCCGAGCCGATCAGGTAGTCCATATAGGTGTCGCCCTTGAAGTAGAGCACCTTGGCGTCGGTCTGGCCGATGTCGGCGATGATGTTGAACTGCGGGTAGGTCCCCGGGTCCCACATGATCATGAACGGGCTGATCTCCATGGGCGCGGCCACGGCCAGGGTCGGCTGCTGGGCGGAGAAGCGGATCGCCTCGTCGGTGTTGACCTGCCCGAGGGTGATGCTCTTGTCGGTGTACATCTGCTCGGAGACCAGCTTGAAGCCGGTCGCCGGCCCGCCGGAGCGCACCTCGAGCTGGACGCCGGTCTGCTGGCCGTCGACGACCATCGGCCCGCTCACCCGCTGGCGCTTGACGTCGACCTTCGGGTTGGGGGCGAGCATGTGGTAGTAGACCCCGTACTCGGTCTCGGGGAACCAGTCGGTCTGGACGACGATCGGGTCGGGGCAGACCCCCTTCAGGTCGACCTTGCCCTGCGTCGTCGCCCCCGCCCCGGCGCCCTGCTGGGTCCCCCCCGAGGGCTTGTCGTTGCCGAAGCTGCAGCCGGCGGCGGCAAGGGCGGCCGCCAGCAGGACGGTCATGGCGAGGCGAAGTCTGGGCACCTGCGCTCCTCCTAGTCGTTCCTATGTGTTGTCGAGCCCGCCGGCGGACTCGTGCCAGCCTCCCACCACCCTGTGGGCGAGGAAGCCGAAGAACCAGAACACCACGATCCCGAGCAGCGACGAGAGGATGATCGCCCCCACCATCTGCTCGGACTGCAGCCGGGACTGGTAGCGGTCGATCAGGATGCCGATCCCGGGGTTGCCCTGCTTGAAGAAGAAGTCGGCCACGATCGCCCCGATGACGGCGAGCCCGGCGGCGATCCGCAGCCCGGTGAAGATCGACGGCAGGGCGGTCGGGAACTCCAGCTTCCACAGCCGTGTGCCCCGGCCGGCCCCGTGCAGGGTGAACAGGTCGTGGTGCTCCTGGTCCACCGACTGCAGGCCGAACAGGGTGTTGGCGATGATGGGGAAGATGGCGAAGAGGACCACGACCAGGACCCGGCTGAAGGCGCCGAAGCCGAACCAGAAGCCGAAGAGCGGGACCATCGCCAGGATGGGGATGGTCTGGGTCAGGACCGCGTAGGGGTAGAGCGAGCGCTCGATCCACTTGGCCCGGTTCATCGCCATGGCCAGGGCCAGCCCGAGGACGATCGCGACGGCCAGGCCGGTGAAGGCCACCCTGGTGGACAGCCACAGGGCGCTCAGCAGCTCCCTGAGGTTGTACGGGTCGAGGAAGCTGACCTGGATCACGTCGTGCGGTGGCGGGACCAGGAACCGCCGGCGGGAGTCCAGCAGCAGGTAGCTGACGCCGTACCACACGGCCAGGGAGGCGGCGAAGACCGCCCCCGGCGGACCCCAGGTCGCCAGCCAGCCGCCGCGGCCCCTGGCGACCCGCGAGGTGGCCGAGATCGGCCCGCGGGCGACCGCCTCGTCGGGGCCGGTGAGGCCGGTGTCGACGCTCATCCGCCCCCCCGCAGTCGGGCCGAGACCTGGCCGGCGAGGCGGACGTAGCGCTCCTCGAAGCGGAGCCTCGGCGACCGTGGGTACCCGAAGGGCACGGGGAAGTCGGCCAGGATCCGGCCGGGCCGGGCCGACATGACGACCACCCGGGTGGACATGAAGACCGCCTCGGCCACCGAGTGGGTCACGAACAGCGCGGTGAACCGCTGGGTGAGGTACAGCTGCAGGAGCTCGTCGTTCAGCCGTTCCCTGGTGATCTCGTCGAGCGCCCCGAAGGGCTCGTCGAACAGGAACAGCTCCGGCTCGAGGGTGAGGGAACGAGCGAGCGAGACCCGCATCCGCATGCCGCCGGAGAGGGCGCGCGGGCGGTGGTCGGCGAACTCGGTGAGGCCGACCAGCTCGATCGCGTCGTCGGCCCGGCGGCGGCGCTCCCCCTTGGGCAGGCCGCGGAGCTCGGCGAACAGCTCGACGTTGCCCTTGACGGTCCGCCAGGGCAGCAGGGTCGGGTCCTGGAAGACGTAGCCGATCTTGGTCGTCCCGACCTCCACCGTCCCGCCGGTCGCCTGGGTGAGGTTGGAGGCGACCCGCAGCAGCGTGCTCTTGCCGCAGCCGGAGGGGCCGATCACGCTGACGAACTCGCCCGCCGGGACGCGCAGCTCGACGCCGTCCAGGGCTGTCGTCCCGTCGGAAAACCGCTTGGTGACCCCGTTGAAGGTCAGCAGCGGCTCAGCAGGCGGAGCAATGGACGAAGTGCCTACCGGGCTCGATTCGGCCAACTAGGGCCGCCTCCAGTTCGTAGAGCTCGTCCCTGCGTCGCGGACCCATGGGTACATCTACGGCATCTTTGCAATATTGGGGGATGCTCACCCAATAGTTCCCTGGGCTCGAAGGCGGTGTCAACCGCCACCAGATCCGAGGAGTCGCTGGTGGACAAGGTCGTTGTGGTTCGTGCCGGGCACCTGCTGACGATGGGGCCAGCCGGCGACCTCGAGGACGGCGCGGTCGCCTTCGCCGGCGGCGAGGTGCTGGCGGTCGGCCCCTCGGCCGAGGTGCGGTCCCGCTTCCCCGGTGCCGAGGTGGTCGGCGACGACCACGGGGTGGTGCTGCCCGGGCTGGTCAACGCCCACACCCACCTCTCGGAGGGGCTGATCCCGGGCATGGGCGAGGAGCTGACCCTGCTGGAGTGGCTGGCCGCGATCGTGACCCCGGTCGGCCGCCACCTGACCAGGGAGATGGCCAGGGCCGGGGCGATGCTCAAGGGGGCCGAGCAGCTGCTGTCCGGGGTCACCTGCGTCAACGACATGTTCTGCCACAACAACGCTGGCTCGCTGGCCAGCCTCGGGGCGGTCGACGGCCTGGAGGCGATGGGCCTGCGGGGCCTGGTCGCCTTCGGGGCCGAGGACGCCGACGACGCCCAGCCGGTGGCGGCCCTGCTCGCCGAGCACCAGGCGCTGGCCGAGCGCTGCGCGGCCAGCGCCCTGGTCGGGTTCCGCCTCGGGGTCGGGACGGTGCTCGGCCAGAGCGACGAGCTGCTGGCCGCCTCGGCCGCCGAGGCCAAGCGCAACAGCTGGGCCGTCCACACCCACCTGGCCGAGGTCAAGGAGGAGGTCGTTGCGGCGCGCCTGCGGTGGGGGGAGACCACCGTCGGGCGGGCCGCCGAGGTCGGGCTGCTCGAGGTCCCGCTGCTGGCCGCCCACTGCGTCTGGGTCAGCCAGGCCGAGATCGCTGAGCTGGCCCGGGCCGGGGTGACGGTGGTCCACAACCCGGTGGCCAACATGATCCTCGGCTCAGGGGTGTGCCCGGTGCCGGCCCTGCGCCACGCCGGCATCCCGGTCGGCATCGGCACCGACGGGTCCGCCTCCAACGACAGCCAGAACATGCTGGAGGCGGTCAAGGCGGCCGCCCTGCTCCAGAAGGTGGCCCGGCTCGACCCGCGGGCCCTGACCGCCGGCGACGTGCTGGCCATGGCCACCGTCGAGGGGGCGCGGGCGCTCGGCCTCGAGCAGTGGATCGGGTCCCTCGAGCCCGGCAAGCGGGCCGACGTTGTCCGGCTGCGGGGCGACCGCCCCGGCCTGGCCAACGTCCACGACCCGCGCCAGCAGGTCGTCTACTGCAGCTCGCCGTCCGACGTGGCCGACGTCTGGGTCGACGGGGCCCGCCGGGTCGCCGACGGCCAGCTGGTCGACCACGACCTGGCGGCGCTGGTCGAGGCGAGCCGGCCCCTTGCCGCCGAGCTGGTCGGTCTGGCCGGCCTCGGCGGGCGCTCCCGCCTGGCCTGAGCGGGTCAGTCGCGGCCGAAGGCGCCGCTGGTCAGGGCGCGGCGGCCGGCCTCGGTCAGCAGCACGTAGTCGGAGGCGATCACGACCAGCTGGCGGCTGGCCAGCGACCGGGCGACCTCGCGCCGGACCTCCCAGCGGGTGGCGTACCCGGCGGCCGCCCCGAGCTGCTCCAGGGCCGCCTGTTCGGCGGCGTCGAGGCCGTCGTGGGGGGATGGCCCTGGAGCGGCTTGGCGGGGCGCAGGACGCTGGCGCGGCCGGAGCCGGAGGGTGACTGCGCCGCGCAACCCCCGGACGACGGACCCGAGGAACCCCGGGGTGTCGCTGGCATCTGCCATAAGGGGCCTCCCGACAGCATCCTGGCGGGGTCCGGTACCCCGATTCGGAGAGCCGGACTGACTGGGCTATGATCCGCAATGCCAAGTGCAGATGCAACTGCTGAGGCCAAGTGCGAACACTCAATGTGCTCGAAGCTCCCACGGAGGACTGGCGATGACGCCTGAGAGTCGCGGTTCACAGTCGTACAACGGCGTGCCCGCCGGCGACCTGCCAGGGGCACGGTGGCGCAAGAGCCGGCGCAGCAGCGCCCAGGGCAACTGCGTCGAGCTGGCCAGGCTGCCCGGCCACGGGATCGCCGTGCGCAACTCCCGCGACCCCGAGGGCCCGGCCCTGGTGTTCACCGACGCCGAGCTGGACGCTTTCCTGGCGGGCGTCAAGGACGGCGACTTCGACGACCTGGCCCGCTGACCCCCGGCCGGCCGCCGCCGGTCAGGCCTCGTCCAGGAACCGGTTGAGCAGGCTCACGGTCTCCTCGGGAGCCGCCGCGCGGATGCAGATGCCCTCCATCACGTGCAGGTACTGGTCGACCTCGTCGGGCTTGTTGAGGTAGCTGGCGCTGGTCAGGTGCTCCAGGTAGACGACGTCGGGCAGCTCCTGGTCGGGGAAGCGCAGCACGCTGAAGGAGCCGACCATGGCCGGGTGGGCGCCGACGTCAAGCGGCAGGACCTGAAGGGTCACGTTGGGCAGCCTGGCCGCGTCGAGCAGCCGCTCCAGCTGCCCCTTCATGACCCCGGGGCCGCCGACCGGGCGGCGCAGGGCGGCTTCGTCCACCACCGCCCACAGCCGGGGCGGGTGCTCGCGGGTGAGCAGGGTCTGGCGGGCCATGCGGAGCCGCACCCGGCGGCCGACCTCGTCCGAGGACTCGTCCAGGTGGGCGCCGTGGATGACGGCCCGCATGTAGTCGTCGGTCTGGAGCAGCCCGGGGACGAACTGGCCCTCGTAGGTCCGGATCAGCGCGGCCGCCGATTCGAGGTCGACGTAGGTCCGGAACCACTGCGGCAGGACGTCGCCGTAGTGCTGCCACCAGCCGGGGGTGTTGGCCTCCCTGGCCATGGTCAGGAGCTCGTCGATCTCGTCGGGGTCGGTGACCCCGTAGCGGTCCAGCAGGTCGACCAGGTCGCGTTCCTTGAAGCCGACCTGGCCGTTCTCCAGGCGGTGGATCTTCCACTCCGACGCCCGGATGGCCTCGGCGGCCTCCTCGCGCGACAGCCCCATGTCGGTCCGTAACCGGCGCAGTCTGGCCCCGACCAGCAACCGCTGGACGGTCGGGCCTCCCCCAGCCTGAATTCTGCTCTCGGTCATCACGTTCCCCCCGGGACGGAATTGCCACACAGTCTCCCACCACGCCGGACTTGTCCAGGGTCCGTAGACTCTTGCGCATGGCGAGCTGGGGAGAGATCGAGGCGTCGGCGCCGGAGCTGGCCGCCAGGGCCAAGGCCGCCTTCGACGCCCACAAGCACAAGGTCCTGGCCACCCTGCGCCGCGACGGCTCCCCGCGGATCAGCGGGATCGAGGCCAGCTTCACCGACGGCGAGTTGTGGCTGGGCATGATGCCGTCCTCGCGCAAGGCCCTCGACCTGCGCCGCGACCCGCGGCTGGCGCTTCACAGCGCGACCGTCGACCCCTCGGACGACCCCACCGCCTGGCCCGGCGACGCCAAGCTGACCGGCCGGGCGGTCGAGGTCGACGACCCGGCGATGCTGGAGCGGCTCGGCGCCGGCGACCAGGCCGAGGCCGAGCCGGGCGGCGGCGCCCACCTGTTCCGGGTCGACGTCGTCGAGCTGGTCCATACCCGCGTCGGCGACCCGGCCGACCATCTGGTCATCGACGTCTGGCAGGAGGGCAGGGGCCTGCGGCGCCTCAAGCGCCACTAGGGCCGGGGGCGGTGGCCCGGAGGAGATCGGGTTCATCGGGGCCCGCCGCCGCGGAGGGTGCGCAGGGCCCGGGCGGCGTCGCGAACCAGGGCCAGACGGAGGCGCAGCCGCCGGGCCCGGTTCGCCCGTGAAGCGCCGAGGGTGTCGAGGACGACGGCGGCGGCGTTGCGGCCGGGGATGCCGGTGACCCCGCCCCCGGGGTGGGTGCCGGCCCCGGTCAGGAACAGCCCGCCGATCGGGGTCCGGTAGCCGGACAGGCTGGGCGAGGGGCGGAACGCCAGCAGCTGGTCGAGGCTCATCTCCACGTGGTTGGGGTTGGCGTTGGGGTTGCCGTTGCGGGCCACCCAGTCCAGCGGGCCGGTGAGCTGGCGCTCGACCGGCGCGAGGGTGGTCCCCAGCGCCTTCTCGGCCGTCCGCCAGGCATGGTCGGCGGCCCGCTCAAGGGCGCCCTGGTCCCAGGGCCCGCCGGCCGGTTCCCAGGGCACGAAGGTGGACAGCCACAGGGCGGCGCGGCCCGGCGGTGCCCAGCCGTCCTCAAGGGCCGACGGGAAGGCCAGCATCAGCGGCGGCCGTTCGGGCAGCTCCCCCAGCTGGATGCTGGCAAAGGCCCGCTCCAGGTCGCCGGTGGTGTTGGCCGAGAGCAGGAACGACCGCTCGAACCCGGCCGGCCCGGGCAGCGACGGCATGCCGGCCAGGACGGCGTCGACCTTCAGCTCCGAGACGTTGCGCCGGCCGACGTGGATGCGGCGGGCCTCG
>DATENJ010000479.1:0-6456 GCA_035275125.1 Actinomycetes bacterium
TAGTGGCAGTCGATACCCTCCCGCGCGGCTACCTGGCCGACCTCGTCGACGGTGCCGAACATGGCCCGCTGGAGCGCGATCGCCGCTCCCCGCCCGGCCTTGGCGGCCATGCGCTCGCGGTTCATGGCCACGAACGCCGAGCACCAGCCGCCGTTGCGCCCCGAGGCCCCGAACCCGGCGACCTCCCGCTCCAGCACCGCGATCCGGATCCCCGGGTCGGCCCGCCGCAGGTAGTAGGCGGTCCACAGCCCGGTGTAGCCGGCTCCGACGATGGCGACGTCGACGTCGACCGGACCGGGCAGCGGCGGCCGGGGAACCAGCGGGTCGTCGGCCAGCCCGTCCAGCCACAGCGAACGCCCGCGGTAGAACTCCGGGTCGCTCAAGAGGGGGCGCGGTGGTAGACACCGAACACGTTGCCCGCCGGGTCGCGGAACGCGCCCGTCCGGGTCCCCTCCCCCGCCTCCAGCGGCCCGTAGACCCGGGTCCCCCCGAGCGCCTCGGCCCTGGCCAGGGCCGCCTCGACGTCAGCGACGGCGGCGTACACGGTCGCCCACCGCTCGGCCCCGCCGGCGCCGATCCCCCCGCCGATGCCCCGGCCGCCCTCCGGGCTCACCTGCCCGTACGCGCCCCCGGGAACGGTCCAGCCGAACAGCTCGGCGTAGAACGCCTGCGACCGCGCGGCGTCGGCCCCCAGCACCTCGAACCAGTCCACCGCCGCCCCGTCCCCGGCCGCGGGCCGCTGGTACACCTGGTCCTGGGTCCCACCGCCCCGCACCAGCCCGACCAGCAGCCCGTCAGGGTCGTCGAACATGGCAAAGGCCATGCCGGGAAACTCGGTGATCCCCAGCACCGCCCGCCCCCCGAACTCCACCGCCCGGTCGAGGTACGCCTGGAGGTCGTCCACCTCGACATAGAACGTCGCCCACGGCTCCCCCGTCCCACTCCTCCCGATCCCCCCATTGAGCCCCTGCCCACCCCGGGTGTCGACCAGCGTGTACCCCTCCGACACCTCCCGCAGCGCCCACCCGAACAGCTCGGAGTAGAACTTCCCCAACGACTGGTTGTCCGCCGCCCCGATCTCGAAATGCACCACCGGGTTCCGCATACCCGCTCCTCTCTGTCACCGGAGATTCTGTCAGCAGACTCGGACGGGGTGCCGACCATGCGGCGGGTCGAGCCCTAGGTCGAGCGCTAGTAGGAGCGGGGCAGGCCGAGGGAGTGCTCGGACACGTAGTTGAGGATCATCTCGCGGCTGACCGGGGCGGTGCGCAGGACCCGGGCCATCCACCAGAGGCCGGCGATGCCGTACTCGGCGGCGAAGCCGTTGCCGCCGTGGACCTGGATGGCGACGTCGACGGCGTGCATGGCCGCCTCGGCGGCGGCGTACTTGGCCATGTTGGCGGCCTCGCCGGCCCCGGGGACGGCGGCGTCGGTGGCCCAGGCGGCCTTCTGGGTCATCAGGCGGGCCAGCTCGACCTCGATCTTGGCCTCGGCCAAGGGGTGGGCCAGGCCCTGGTGGGTGCCGATGGGCACCCCCCAGACCTGGCGCTGGTTGGCGTAGGCGGCCGCCTTGGCCAGGGCGTACCGGGCGATGCCGTTGCCGGCGGCGGCGCCGATGATGCGCTCGGGGTTGAGGCCGTTGAAGACCTGGCGCAGGCCGTCCCCCTCGTCGCCCAGCAGCCGGTCGCCGTCGACCCGCACGTCGTCCAGGAACAGGAAGAACTGCCGCTCGGGGGCGTTGACGTGCAGCTCGATCGGGGTCCGGTCCAGCCCGGGGGCGTCGGTGTCCACGATGAACAGCGACAGCCGGCCCCGGCCGCTGCCCTCCTCGACCCCGGTGCGGCTGACCACCAGCACGGCGTCGGCCTCGTCGACCCCGGAGATGTAGTACTTGCGGCCGTTCAGTCGCCAGCCGTCGCCGTCGCGGGTGGCGACCGTCTCGAGCTTGTGGGAGTTGGACCCGGCGTCGGGCTCGGTGATCGCGAACACCATCTTGCGCTCGCCCGAGGCGATCGGTGGCAGCCAGCGATCGCGCTGCTCCGGCGTCCCGAACCGGGCCAGCAGGGTGCCGCAGATCGCCGGCGACACCATCAGCAGCATCAGCGGGCACCCGTGGGCGGCCAGCTCCTCGGTCACGATGGCCAGCTCGCTGATGCCCATGCCCCCGCCGCCGTACTCCTCGGGCAGGTTGACCCCGACGAACCCGGCCTCGCTCACCGCCCGCCACAGCTCGGTCGTCTTCTCGCCTGCCTTGGCCTTGGCAAGGAAGTAGTCGTGCCCGTAGTCGGCGGCGATCTTCGCCACCGCCTCGCGCAGCATCGTCTGCTCGGCCGTCTCCCGGAAGTCCATGTCAGCCTCCCTGCCGTTCCAGCAGTTCGACGGGCAGCGCCACCACCCGCGCCCGCAGCCACTCCCCCAGCCCCTTGGCCTGCGGATCCACCCGGGTCGAGGACGACACCCCTTCCCCCAGCAGCCCGACGACCACGAAGTTCACGGCCAGCAGGTTCGGGAGCTCGTACCGGTGGACGTGAAGGTCACGCGCCTCGGGGATCAGCTCGCGGAACCTCTCCACCGTCAGGAACCCGGCGAGGAAGCTGAAGGCGCGCTCGTCCCTGGCCCAGATCCCGACGTTCGCGTTCCCGCCCTTGTCCCCCGACCGTGCCCCGAACACCCGCCCCAGCGGCACCGGGGCTGTGGATCCTGGGAACGCCCTGGTGAGCGGCCTGTGGACAACCGGGTCCCCCGCCCCCGGTGATCGGCTACGCTCCCCCACCGGGGGACCCGCCGCGGAGGCGGGTGGGTCTGGCGCGTCCAAGGGCGGGTCGGGCGCGTCCACCGGGGGACCCGCCGCGGAGGCGGGTGGGTCTGGCGCGTCCAAGGGCGGGGCGGGCGGCGGACCCGGGGGCCGCTTGACGGTTAGGCGGCGGCCGTCGTCGAGGACCACTGTCTGGTCGACCAGGTCAGCGCGAACCAGGGTTGGCCAGTAGATGCCGTAGGGGGTTGCGTCGGTCGGTGGGGAGGTGGTGTAGCAGCCGGGGTAGCTGGCCAGGGTCAGCTCGATGGCGGCGGAGGAGAAGGCGCGGCCGACCTTGGAGGGGTCGGGGTCCTTGACGGTGATGCGGAGCTCGGCGACGGACTGCTCGGCCGAGGTCGGGTCGGGCGTGGGGTGGCCGACCAGGTGCGTGTCGGCTGACTGGAACTGCTCGCGGCCGCCCAGGCGGTCGAACAGGGCGGTCTCGGCCATTGCCGCCTTGGACTCGATGTCGAGGCCGGTGAGGACGAAGCTCATCGTGTTCCGGAACCCGCCGAGGTAGTTGATGGCGACCTTCAGCCGGTCGGGAGCTGGCTCGCCCCTCGTGCCGGACAGGCGCACCCGGTCGGGGCCGACGCCGGTGACCCGGACGGTGTCGAAGCGGGCGACCACGTCGGGGCCCTCGTAGGCCGGGCTGGCGATCTCGTACAGCAGCTGGGCGGTCACCGTGCCCACCGAGACCAGCCCGCCGGTCCCGGGATGCTTGGTCACGACGGCGCTGCCGTCGGCCGCCACCTCGGCGATCGGGAAGCCGGGCGGGCGGGTGCCTGGCAGCTCCCGCTGGAAGGCGTAGTTGCCGCCGGTGGCCTGGGTCCCGCATTCCAGGACGTGGCCGGCCACCACCGCCCCGGCCAGGCGGTCCCAGTCGTCGACGGCCCAGCCGAAATGCCAGGCGGCCGGGCCGACGACCAGGGAGGCGTCGGTCACCCGCCCGCAGACGACCACGTCGGCGCCGGCGTCCAGCGCGGCCACGATGCCCCAGGCGCCCAGGTAGGCGTTGGCCGTCACCGGCGTCACCCCGGCCTCGGCCAGCCCTCTCCCGGTGTCGAGGTGGGCCAGCGGCTCCCCCGCCGCCTTGAGCTCGTCGAGGCGGCCGAGCAGGTCGTCGCCCTCGACGTGGGCCACGCTGACGGTCAGCCCCAGCCGCCCGGCCAGGGCCCGCAGCTCGGCGGCCAGCCCGGCCGGGTTGAGCCCGCCGGCGTTGGCCACCACCTTGACCCCCTTGTCGACGGCCAGGCCGAGGCACTCCTCCATCTGGGCCAGGAAGCTGGTGGCGTACCCCTTGGCCGGGTCCCGGCCGCGCGAGCGCCACAGGATCAGCATGGTCAGCTCGGCCAGGTAGTCGCCCGTGAGCACGTCGATCGGGCCGCCTTCCAGCAGCTCCATCGGGGCGGCGCGGCGGTCGCCGTAGAAGCCCGAGCAGTTGGCGATGCGCAGCGGCTCCACGGTCAGCGGCCCTTCCAGGAGGGCGGGCGCCGCTCCACGAACGCCCGCGGCCCCTCCTGGGCGTCCTCGCTCAGGTAGACGGGCTCGAACAGGCGCCAGCCCTCCTCCACCGCCTCGTCGAGGTCGCGGCCGGCGCTGGCCTGGACCATGGCCTTGGCGGCCCGGACCGAGAGCGGCGCGTTGCCGGCGACCCGCCGAGCCAGGCGGCCGGCCTCGGAGCGGAGCTCCGGGTCGGGCACGACCCGGTTGACCAGCCCGACCTCATAGGCCCGGCGGGCGTCGATCGGCTCCCCGGTCAGCAGCAGCTCCATCGCCACCCGGGGCGGCACCAGCCACGGCAGCGGCGCCGCCCACGGCGCCCCCCGGCCCCAGCGGGCCTCGGTGATCGCGAACTGGGCCGAGGTCCCGGCGACGCACAGGTCGCACATCTGGGCCAGCAGGAACCCGCCGCCGAAGGCCGGACCGTTGACCGCCGCGATCACCGGCTTGGTCACCTGGAGGTTCCGCCCGAGGTTGGGGGCCATGTCCCGAGGCGGCACGGTCAGGCCGAGCGCGGCCATCTCCTTGAGGTCGGCCCCGGCGCAGAACGCCTCCCCGGTCCCGGTGAGCACCAGCACGGCCGCGGCGGGGTCCTCCTCGAACCGCCGGAACCCCTCCCACAGGCCTCGGCCGACCGCCTGGTTGATGGCGTTGCGAGCCTCCGGCCGGTCGATCACCAGCCAGGCCACGCCGTCCTCGAGCCGGTAGCTGACCGCCTCACCCATCGGCCGCCTCCTCGAGCTCGACCACCGTGGTCCCGGCGGTGACCTCCTGGCCCTCGGCGACCAGCACCCGCAGCACCCTCCCGGGCCGCGCGGCCGCGACCCGGTGCTCGGTCTTCATCGCCTCGACGAGGACCAGCACGTCGCCCGCCTCGACCCATTCCCCGACCCCGACCAGCACCCGCCGGACAACCCCGGGCAGCGACGACACCATCGACCCGCCGGGCTCCGCGCCCGACCCACCCGGTCCAGCACTGGCCGGGTCCTGGGGGTGGTCGCGGAGCTCGCTGTGGCCAAGGGAGCTGTCGACATACGCCGTGTCGCCGACCCGGTGGACCTCGAACCGGCGCCGGACCCCCTCGATCTCCAGGTCCACCAGGTCGGCGGTGCAGTGCCACAGGCGTGGTCCGGGCAGCGGGTCGCCGTCGACCTCCAGGGCCACGAGGGCGCCGGTACGGTCGAAGCGGTAGCCGACCAGGACGGCGGCCGGGCCTTGAACGACGTCAAGGGCGACCCGCTGGAGCTGGGACGGGTTGTTGCGCCAGCCCGAGGGGGCGGCCACATAGACGGTGGTGGCGGCCCGGCGGGCGGCCTGGGCGGCCAGGGCGGCGGCGGCCGCGTGGAGTCGGGTGGTCAGCGGGCCGGCCGCGCTCCCGGCGGCGGTCAGCTCGGCCGGGGGGTGGTGGTCGAGGAACCCGGTGTCGGTGTCGCCGGCCAGGAACGACTCCGACCGCAGGACCCCGACCAGCAGGTCGCGGTTGGTGACGACGCCGTGGAGCTGCGCGCCGGCCAGCGCCGAGGCCAGCATCCGGGCCGCCTCCGGGCGGGTCGGGGCGTGGGCGACGACCTTGGCCAGCAGCGGGTCGTAGTGCACCCCGACCACCGACCCGTCGGCCACTCCGGCGTCGACCCGGACGGCCGGCCCGCCGGCGGCGCCTCCGGCCCCGACCCGGAACCGGTGCAGGACCCCTGTCTGGGGGAGGAACCCGGCGGCCGGGTCCTCGGCGTAGAGGCGGGCCTCGATGGCGTGGCCGCGAACCTCGGCCTGGGAGAGCTCGGCCAGGGGGAGGGGCTCGCCGGCCGCGACCAGGAGCTGGAGGCGGACCAGGTCGAGGCCGGTGACGGCTTCGGTGACCGGGTGCTCGACCTGGATGCGGGCGTTGACCTCGAGGAACCAGAACGCCTCCCCGGAGGGCTCGAGGAGGAACTCGACCGTGCCGGCGCCGACGTAGCCGACGGCCCCGGCCACGGCAAGGGCGGCCTCGCCGAGGCGGCGGCGCAGCTCCGGGTCGACGGCCGGCGACGGGGCCTCCTCGATCAGCTTCTGGTGGCGGCGCTGGATCGAGCACTCGCGCTCGAACAGATGGACGCAGCTGCCGTGGTCGTCGGCCAGCACCTGGATCTCGACGTGGCGCGGTCGCACCAGCAGCCGTTCGA
>DATENJ010000480.1:0-11481 GCA_035275125.1 Actinomycetes bacterium
GGACCTGGACCGGCTGGTCAGCCGGACCGTCACCTACGCCGTCGTCACCGCCCTGCTCATCCTCCCCTACCTGCTGGTCGTCCCCACCGCCTCCAAACTCGTCGAAGGCGCCGGCAGCCTCGCCGTGGCCGCCGCCACCCTCACCGCCGCCGCGTTGTTCCAGCCGCTGCGCCGCCGGGTCCAGGACCTGGTCGACCGGCGCTTCAACCGGCGCCGCTACGACGCCGCCCGCACCGTGGAGGGGTTCGCGACCCGCCTGCGCGACCAGGTCATCCTGGATGCCCTCGCGGTCGAGCTGCTGGCCGTGGTCGACCAGACCGTGGCGCCGACCCAGGCGTCGCTGTGGCTGCGTCCCTCGGCCAGCTCGCGACTGCCGTCGTGACGATTGCCGGTCAGTCCAACACCCATCCCATGATCGCCGCGGCGGTTCGGGTCGGCTGGCCGAGCCATGGGCCGTGCCCGGTGGGCATCACCTCCAGTCGTGCGTGGGGGATCAGCTCGGTCACCGACTGGGCGACCGAGATGCCGCCGAGCGGCTCGTGTTCGCCCCAGATGACCAGGGTGGGCATGGCCAGCTGGCGGAGCTCGTCGGGCCGAAGAACGGCACGGCGTCGGAACCCGGATCTCGACAGCAGGGCGAACGGCGAGACAAACGCGCGGAACTCCGCCTTGGCCGCCCGGTCAGCGGTCGGGTCCCGGCCGACGGCCACCAACAGGTCGATCAGGTCCGGGTGACGGGTGATGGTCGCCCCCTCGCCCACGACGCGCGCCAACTGCAGCACCGACTTGCGGCTCGGTGGCGCCACCCGCGACAGCAGCTCTCCGACCACGGGCGTCGAGACCAGGCGGATCGGCAGCGGGCAACGGGTTCCCGGCAACGCCGCTGGAGCGAGCAGGACGAGCCGCGTGACCCGTTCCGGGTGGGCCAGGGCGTACCACAGCACCCACATGCCGCCGCCCGAGTGGCCAACGAGGGTGGTGGAGTCCAACTCGAGGGCGTCGAGCAGGCGGTCGAGCCATGCGACCGCTGCCTCGCGGTAGCGATCTGCTGGAAGGTCGACCGGGTCGCTCAGCCCGATCCCGGGCAGGTCGGGGGCGATCGCCCGAACCCCCTGGAGCTCGTTCAGCAAGGGCAGGAGGAACCCCGCCGAGTTCCCCGTGCCGTGGAGGAGCACAACCGGCGACCCGTCGCCCCGTTCCAGGAGATGGGCCCGGCCGGCCGCCCCCACCTCGACGAAGCGGCTGGCGACCGACCCCCCGGCCAGCAGGCGGTCGTACACCTGTCGGATCTCGGCGGAGTGGGGTTGCTGGGTACGCGTCTGCTGCCGGCTGCTCATCGGTGCCTCCTCGTGCTGTGCCACCTGGATGCCGCTGGGCTGGACACTAGAGGCCGGCTGGCCGAACGGCTTCGGGGAAACACCCCAGTCAAGGGCTCGCAGCACCTGGGGTGTTCTCCGCAGCCGCGGCTAGAGGAGCTCGTGCTGGTAGGCGAATGCGGTGGCGGCGGCGCGCGAGGACACGCCGAGCTTGGTGTAGAGGTTGGTGACGTGCCGGTCGACCGTCTTCTCGGCCACGACCAGCTGGCTGGCGATGGCGTGGTTGGTCTTGCCGGCGGCCAGCAGCCGCAGCACCTGCAGCTCCCGCTCGGTCAGCCCGTGCGCCTTCCAGGCGGCCTCCCGGTGGGCGAGTGCCTCCACCCGGGCGAGGTCGGGTGCCGCGCCGAGCTGGGCGAACACGCCGCAGGCGGCGTCAAGCTCCATGGCCGCCGCCTCCTCGTCCCCGAGCGCCCGGCAGCCGAGCCCGACCAGCACCCGCACCCGTGCGGCCTCATACGGCGCCTCCAGCTCCCGCCAGGCCTGCCAGGCGCCGCGGAGCGCGACCACGGCGGCGCGGGCGTCGCCCTCGGCGAGCAGCACCGCTCCCCGGGCGTGGTCCGCCACTGCCCGCAGCGCCAGCGTCTGGTAGTACTCGGCGATCTCGGCCAGCTCGCCGGCGGCGTCGCGTGCCTCCTGGACGTCGCCGGCCGCGAGCATGATCTCGACCTGGGCGGGCAGCAGCCTGGCCCGCTCGAGCCTGTCGGTCGTCTCGGCGACGACCCGGCGGCTCGCCGCCTGGGCCGCCCCGGTCTTCCCCTGAGCGAGCCGCAGCAGCGCCAGCCCCGGCTGCGGCTGGCGACCCCATCGGCTGGCCTGCTGGTAGGCGTCCTCGGCGGCCGTGAAGTCCCCCAGGACCCGGTGGACCTCCGCCTGCCGGTAGAAGGCGGCGCCGGTCGCGTAGCTGTCGGCGGCGTGCGCCAGTCGCTCGCCGGCCCGTTTGGCCTCCTCGACCGCCTGTGGCCAGGCGCCGTGCAGGTGCAGGATCTCGGCCCGATGGACCAGGCACCTGCCGGTGAAGGTGACCATCTCCGGCTGGCTGTCGCACCAGGTCGTCAGCGCCGTGGTCCACTCGCGGGCTCGCCGCCACTCCAGGACCTCCTGGCAGGCGTCCAGCATCGAGCAGTAGACCGTGCCGACCACGACCGCAGAGAGCTCGCCGGCCACCACCGCCACCATGGCCTCGTCGAACGCGGCCATGGCCTCGCTCACCCGGCCCAACCGCACCAGGGTGCGGCCCTGGACGTGCAGTGCGAGCGCGACCAGGTCGGCGTCGCCGGCGTGCCTGCCAATCCCGGCCGCCCGCGCCGACAGCTCCTGGGCGGCGGCGTTGTCGTCCGCCCCGATGTGCTGCACCGCCAGCGACAGCAGCAGCAGGCCGCGCTCGGCGCAGTCCGGCGGCTCGTGCTCAAGGAGCCGGTTGGCCCGGGCCAGCCAACCGCCGGCCTGCGCCTGCTCCCCCGCGCTGCCGAGGTGGAACGCCAGCCAGAACGCGCACCGTGCCGCCCGCCGTGACTCGCCGGCCTCGGCATACAGCTGCTGGGCGCGCTGCAGCGTCCGCAGGCAGTCCTCGACGCGGCCCAGGAGGAAGGCCGCGGTCCCCAGCAGCTCCAGGTCCTCCGCCGCCAGCGGGGAGGACTGGTCGGCCGCCGAGAGCGCGGCATACGCGTCGGCCCACGCGAGCCGCCCGGCAGCCTCGCGACCTCGCGCCAGCCGACTGTCCCCGCCCACTGCGCTCGCCTCCCAGCTGGCGTCGGTTCTGCACCTCTGTAGCGTAGCGAGCCTCAAGGCAGGTCCGAAGCGCATCGGCGGGTCCGGGCAGCGAGCAGCATCACCCTCATCGGGTGATGGCTGCTCACCCTTCGCCTCGTAGCATCACGCTGGGAAGGGGAAGGAGGATGGGATCCGATGTCCAACGAGCGTGACGTCCGTCCGTTCCGTGTGGAGGTTCCCGAGGAGGAGCTCGTCGAGCTGCGGCGGCGGATCGCGGGGGTGCGCTGGCCGTCCCGGGAGCTGGTCGCTGACCGTTCCCAGGGGGTGCAGCTGGCCACCCTTCAGGCCCTGGCCGCCTACTGGGCGAGCGAGCATGACTGGCGCCAGGCCGAGGCCAGGCTGAACGCCCTGCCGCAGTTCAGGACCACCATCGACGGGGTCGATATCCATTTCCTCCACATCCGCTCACCCCATGAGGGTGCGTTGCCGCTGGTTATGACGCACGGTTGGCCCGGGTCGGTGATCGAGCTGCTGGGGTCCGTTGGGCCCCTGACCGACCCCACCGCCCACGGCGGATCGGCTGCGGACGCGTTTGACCTGGTGTTGCCGTCGTTGCCGGGCTACGGCTTCTCGGAGGAGCCGACCGAGGTTGGCTGGAACCCCGGCCGGGTCGCGCGGGCGTGGGCCGAGTTGATGGGTCGGCTGGGGTATGGCCGCTATGTCGCCCAGGGCGGCGACGTCGGCGCCTCGGTGACCGACGCGATGGGCCGCCAGGCACCCCAAGGCCTGGTCGGCATCCACACCAACTTGCTCGTGACGGCGTTGGGCGGCCCCCAACCAACCGACACCGACCAAGAACGCCGGGCGGCCGACGCGCTGGCCAACTTCCGGGCCACCGGCTTTGGCTACTTCCTGGAACAAGCCACCCGACCCCAGACGATCGGCTATGCCCTGCTGGACTCACCCGTCGCCCTGGCCGGCTGGCTGTTGGACCACGACACCGACAGCTACCAGAAGATCACGGCCGCCTTTGTCGACGGCCAGCCGGTGGGGCAGCTGACCCGGGACACGGTGCTGGACAACATCACCCTGTACTGGCTGACCGGCACCGGAGCGTCGGCGGCCCGGTCCTACTGGGAGAGCGGACGCGCCCAAGCCGCAGCGGCAGCGCAAGGGCTGGTGCCGCCGGCGGTGACGGTCCCGGTTGGCTTCACGACCTTCCCCGACGAGATCTTCGCGGCCCCGCGGAGCTGGGTCGAGCGGTCCTACCCGACCCTGACCTATTTCAACGAGGCCGACCGGGGCGGCCACTTCGCCGCCTGGGAAGAACCCCAGCTGTTCTCCGAAGAAGTCCGCGCCGCCTTCAGATCACTCCGGTAGGTGACCGCGGACGGAGGTCTGCAGCTGCCCTCGCTGGGCGGGGCGACCGAGTGGCTCAACTCCGCGCCCCTGGGCGCCGCCGAGCTGCGCGGCCACGTCGTCCTCGTGAACTTCTGGACCCTGACGTGCATCAACTGGCTACGCCAAGAGCCGTACATTCGCGCCTGGTCCCGGGCCTACCGAACCGACGGGCTGGTCGTCGTCGGCGTCCACACCCCGGAGTTCTCCTTCGAGCATCAGCTCGACCGCGTGCGGCTCGCGACGACGCATCGAGGGATCGACTACCCGGTCGCGGTCGACAACGACCACGCGATCTGGAGCGCCTTCGACAACCACTACTGGCCGGCGCTGTACTTCGTCGACACCGACGGCATCATCCGCGACCAGCACTTCGGCGAAGGACGCTACGAGCAGTCCGAGCGCGTCATCCAGCGGCTGCTCGGCGTCCGGCGCGAGCTCGTCTCGGTCGAAGGGGCCGGGGTGGAGGCGGAGGCCGATTGGGAGCACCTGGGCACGCCCGAGACCTATCTCGGCTACGGGCGCGGCGACCAGTTCGCGTCACCGGACGGCGCCACCTTCGATGAACGCCGCGCCTACGAGCTGCCCGCGAACCTGCACCTCAACCACTGGGCTCTCGCCGGCGAGTGGACGATCGCGCGTGAGCAGGTCGTGCTCAACAAGGCAGGAGGAACCTTGGCCTACCGGTTCCGGGCCCGCGACGCGCATCTGGTGCTGTCTCGCGGGACGCGCGAGCCGGTTCCCTTCCGCGTGCTCCTCGACGGCCAGGCTCCCGGCCCGTCACACGGCGTGGACGTCGACGAGGACGGGAACGGCGTGCTCGCCGACGGCCGCCTGTACCAGCTCGTGCGCGCCCACGACACGGTCCGCGCGCGGACGCTGGAGATCAGGTTCTCGAAGCCTGGCGCCGAGGCCTACGTGTTCACGTTCGGGTAGCGGTCCCCCAGACGGTGCTGAGTTGGCCGGCCTACGCGAGGGTTTCGTCGGCTTCGGCGAGGAGCCGACGGGCCGAGGCTTCATCGGCGGGGGCAACCAGCACGCGAACACCCTCGATCTGCATCTGCGGGTACTGTCCGCCGGCGTCATCCGCCGACACCGCTGCGCTCACGCCGTGACTGCGCAGCAGGCCCACGATCAGCTCCGCCTCTGTGCTGCTCGAGACGACCGCCACCGACACCGTCGCGCCGTCCACGATCTCATCTCCCCTGCTCCTGGTCCTGCCTGTAGGTCGCCACGTGCATCATGGTCGCATTTCGGGCGGCCCGTCGCACCCCTGGCTCGGATTGTTGCGCTGGTTCGCCGGGTGTAGTGAATGGTCCTCGTGGGCGCAGCCAGAGTGCTGTCCGGGTTGGTTGCATGGTCTGGTCGACCACGGCCAGCAGCTCGCCGGTGAGGGTGGCCAGGTCGACCTGGTCGCGCAGGCGGCCGCTGAACGCGGCGATGGTGCGGGCGGCGTCGTGGCGGCGGCGGTTGAACCGCTGGTCGACCAGCTGCTGGATGCGGCGGCGGGCTGGCTGGAACACCGCGGCCACGGCCAGGGTGGCGGCGGCCACCACCAGGCTGGAGTCCCGCCCGAGCAACTGGCCCAGCCCGAGGACAACCGCGGCATAGCCGGCGCCAAGAAGCACGGTCAGCAGCCCGTAGGCGAGGGTCCGGCTGACGATCCGGTCCAGGTCGTACAGCCGGTAGCGCAGGATCGCCGCCCCGGTGGCGAGCGGAAGGACCATGACGCAGACGCCAAGGGCGGCCTGGAACACGACGCCGTCCGTGGCCTCGACGACCAGGGCGGTCAGGGAGACCACGAGCGCCACCGCCGCGAGTGCGGCTCCCACCGCCAGCCACCGTAACTGGAGCCGCTCCAGCCCGCGGGCGTTGCGGAACCGCAGCAGCAGCGACACGGCCCCGACCGGCAGCCCGGCCAGGATCAGCAGCGCGCCGACCGGGAAGGCGGCCGTCAGCGGCCCGTCCGCCAGTGCCGCGACCCCCAGCGGGTTCCCGATCTCGGGGTACTCGGGGTACAGCGGCGTCGGGTGCAGCGCGGACGAGAGGAAGGTTACCACCACCGCGGCCACCTGGACCCTGGCCCACCAGCGCCAGCGGGGCGAGGGCAGTCTCCCCGTGGGGGAGAGCAGGAGGATCCAGCCGGCCAGGGAGAGGTACAGAAAGACCCCGGCGTTGGCGAACCCGGCCAGGTAGTCCGCGGCCGGCAGCGCTCCCGGCCGGGCGACCAGCCCGTAGCGGGTGTAGGAGAACGCGAACCCGAAGGCCATCAGTGACAGCCCAAGGGCGACCAGCAGCCAGCCGACCCGATGGCCGGGGCGGCGACCGGCCACCACGGCACCGACCGTGACCGCGCTCACCCCCGCCGCCACCGAGGTGAGGTTGCCCTGGCTCAACACCGTGGTCAGCCCTGGCAGTCCGGCGTCGATCAGCAGCCGGTCCAGCCAGATGGTCGCGGCCAGGCCGACCAGAGCGAGCGCCCACAACGCCGAGGCGAGCGCGGCAGGCCACGATCGCGGCCGCGCCGCCCTGGACGTCGGGACCGCGGGCCTCGTGGTCATCGGGCAGCGCCCAACCTCGGCATCCCACCTCTCTGCTCTCGGTGAGCGTGCGCCAGCTTGGCCGGCCTTCGTCCCGGCACCGTTACGGAGGGCGGATCAGGTGAAGTCGGCGTACTCCTTGTTCCGTTTCCTGCCGATGCGAAGGACCGTGATGCTGAGGAAGTACAGCACCGGCATGGCGGCGTAGATGAGCAGGCTCAGCCCTGGCGCGGTCCTGGCGACCAGGAAGGCGAGCAGGTACACGACCCCCGGGTACAGGTTGAGGGCCAACCCGGCCCGGCGCTGGCGGTTGTCGAGCCGCTGCCACAGCAGGTGCGGGCGGTTGGTGGCGTACAGCCAGATGACCACCCGCATGACCGCGATCGCGACCAGCAGCAGGCCGTAGATGCGCAGGGCGACCGGCTCCTCGTCATACCGGCCGATCAGGCCGGCGCCGAAGGGCAGCAGGCACAGCGGCAGCAGGTACAGGATGTTCAACCAGACCAGCCCGCGGTCGGTGCGGCGGATCAGTGCGAACAGGTCACGATGGCCGACCCAGTACATCCCGGCCAGGATGAAGCTGATCACAAAGGCGACCAGTGACGGCCGCAGCTCCCTGAGCGCCTCGTTCAGCGAGTGGCCCTGGGTGAGCTCGGGGACGTGGACCTCAAGGACCAGCAGCGTGATGATGATCGCGAACACCCCGTCGGACAGGGCAAGGACACGGGCCGGGTCGTGCTGCCGTTCCGCCAGGACCCTGGCCGCGTCGGCGTCCTCCCTCGCTGGCGTGACAGCGGCGACCTCTTGCTTGTCGGCCATCTCAACCTCCCCTCCCCGGCATCGCGCGTACCTGGCAACTCAACCATGCGCCACGGCCCAGCGGCTGTCATCACCTCGGCCGGGTGAACCATCCGGCCCCGAGCTGCGAGTGCTAGCCGGTGACCCAGGCGAGGATGTGCTGGTTGACCTCCTGCGGCCGCTCCAGGTGCAGGAAGTGGCCTGCACCTTCCACGACGGTCATGCGGGACCCCGGGGCGAGGTGCTGGTCGGCGCGGCGGACCAGTTCCACGTCGATGCAGCCGTCGGCGCTGCCGTGCAGGTACAGCGTCGGCTGCCGGGCCTGCCGCGAGGCGGCCTGCTCCTCGGCCTCATACGCCGCATCGACCGCCGGGTCGAGGTAGTAGCTGATCGCCGCGGTCAGGTTCTTCGGCCGCCGCAAGCTCTCCTTGACCCAGACGAGGTCCTGGGCCGCGGCGTAGCCAGGCGACCAGTCCTGCCACAGCCGGTCCAGGAACGCCATCTCGTCGGCGGCCACCAGCTCCACAGCCCGGGCCAGCGAGTCCCGGAACAAGAACTCGTAGAAGAACCGCTTGAGCTGCTGGTAGAACGGCGCGACCGCGTGGAACCCGGCCTCGGCCAGCGCGGGCAGCAGGTGCCGCCAGGTGTGGGCGCTGTCGGGAAAACCGTGCAGGCACAGCGCCAGCGGGCCGGTCCCGGCCTCCAGCAGCCCGAACTCGAGCCCATTCGCCGCAACCATGCGCGCCCGGACCACCATGGCCGGACGCTACCACCGCCCACCATCACCTGACCAAGCAACGGGTGGACCCTGACCGTCCCCGGCCGGACCGGGCAGCTGGGGACGGTCAGGGCTTGGCTGCTAGGAGAGCTCCAGGACGGGGCGGACCTCGATGGTGCCGTAGCTGGCTCCGGGGATCTTGGCCGCCAGCTCCAGTGCCTGGTCCAGGTCGTCGCATTCCAGCAGGTACCAGCCGCCGAGCTGCTCGGGGCTCTGGACCGCGGGGCCGTCGTTGATCTGGGTGTCGCCGTTGCGGACCCGGACACTGGTGGCGTCGGCGACCCGCTGCAGCGGCTCCCCGCCACGGAACACGCCCCGCTGGGTGATCTCGCCGTGGAAGTCGTTGTACCCCTTGGCCTCGGCGTCCCCCTGGGGGGTGCCCCAGGCCGGCCGGTCGGCCTCGTTGGTGTAGATCAACAGCGTGTAGCGCATCGTGCGCTCCCTTCGGCTCGGGCCGGCGCTGCTCGCCGTCCTCACCTCAACGACGATCAGGAAACGCCGAAATCGACAGCCCGACGGTCACGGCGTGGCGGTGGGGCCTGTGAGCACCGAAGCGGCACTGCACGGGAAGCGGTTGGGCTCGAGGCGGTACACCCGCGACCCCTGCCGGTCGGCGGCCCAGACGGCGCCGCCGCCGACGGCCAGTTCCCCCAGGGCGGGCAGCCCGGTCATGCCGGAGGGGCTCGCGTCCGGCGCGAGGCACTCCAGCGACCCTCCAGCAGCGTCCCGTTCCGTGATCCAGACAGCTCCGACGCCGGCCGCCAGGCCTGTCGGCAGGCCGCTTGGCACGATCTCCCGGACATGGCCGGTTGTGGTGTCGATCCGGGCCACGGCCCCAGCCGACTCGAAGCTCGGGTCCGTCGACCGCCCGCCGACCCAGATCGCTCCGCCATCGGTCGCCACCCGATCGGCCTGCAGGTCGAGCCGAACCGTCCCGAGCAGCCGGTTGGTGGCCGCGTCGATCCGCGCCACGCCGTGGCCGCCCTCGGCGACCCAGACGGTTCGGCCGGCGACCCCGATGCCCGCGGAAACCTGACGCGCGAGCTTGATCACCGCGACCACGCGGTTGCTGGCCGCATCGATGCGCGCGACCGCACCACGGTCGCTGGCAACCCATCCCGCGCCCGCGCCCACGGCCACCAGCGACGGCCGGAACCGGCGATCGCCGGGCGCGAACTCGAACGGCAACGGACCGAGCCTGATCCTGGCGACGACCCGGCCGGTCCCGGGCTCGACACGCACCACCTCGTCGGTGTCGCGATGCACCACCCAGACGGTCGTCGCGTCGACCGCCAGTCCGGTCGGGTCCAGCCCGCCGGCCGGGAACCGGGCGGTGACCCGGTTGGAGCGTGGGTCGATCCGCACGACCTCGCGGTCCGGCCACGCGCCGACCCAGAGGCTGCCGGCGCCGAAGATCAGCGGCCCGCCACCATGGCCCACCGCCAGCTGCTGTGTCACCCAGCGTTCGGGCGGCGCAGCGCGCTGTGGGAGCGCCGGCGGCATCGTCGCCGGTGCCGGTGTCGGCCGGGGCGCCGGCGCTTCGGGGCCGGTGATGCGCCCCACGACGGCGAGCACCGCGACCGCGCCAACCACGGCTGCACCAACCCGCAGCCTGTCACGCTGTGACGGCATGGGACCAACCTCATCCGCTACCAGCCCGCGGAGGCGAACGGCTGCACGGTATCCGCAGGCAGCACGGCCATCGTAGCCGCTCCGCCCACGCCGTCCGCATGTCCCGGTCGATCAGTCGTCGCCAGAGGGGCGGATGTTCTGGTTGAGCTGGAACAGGTTGCTCGGGTCGTAGCGGTCCTTCACGTCGACCAGGCGGGCGTAGGTGTCGGGCGGGTAGGAGGCCTTGACCTTGTCCTGTCCTGGCTCGGAGGTGAAGTTGACATAGCCTCCGCCGGTGCTCCACGGGTCCATCGCCGTGTGGGTGGCGCGGGCCCAGCCGACGTGCTCGTCGAAGCCCTCGCGGTCGGGCGAACGGGCGATGATGTTGAGGATGTACGCCGCGTTGCGGTGGGCGAACGCGGTGCCGCCGGCGGGGGTCCTGGCCATGGCGCCGCCACCCTGGTGCAGGTGCAGCTCGCGGACGGGCGCCCGGCCGGCGGCATGCTGGGCGAGCAGCGTGTCGATGGCCTCGTCGCTGAGCCGGTCGAGCAGCACCCCGCTGAAGTAGTTCTGGGCGCCGTCCTGCCAGAGCGGGTCGAGCAGGCTCTGGATGGCGGTGTAGGGCATCGGGCCCATCAGGTCGGCGACCGGTTCAGCTAGGGTCCGGAGTGGCTGGGCGGCGCTGGCGCCGTCCTCGACCGAACCGGCGTACACGCCGAGGACGCCGACCACCATCTGGCCGTGGACGACCTCGGGGAGGAACGGCACCGGCGGTGCCACGAGGATGTTGGCCAGGGTGGTGAGCTCGTCCGGCATGGTCGCGGTGAGGTCACGCCAGCCCCGGAGCACCTCGGCCGAGTCCGCCGCCGCGTAGAACACGGGGCCGGCGAAGACCTGCGGGCCGACCGGGTGCAGCCGGTACTCCAGTGAGGTCACCACGCCGAAGTTGCCGCCCCCGCCGCGCAGCGCCCAGAACAGGTCGGGGTGCTCGTGCTCGCTGGCCGTCACGAGCTGGCCGTCGGCGGTCACGACATCCGCCGACAGCAGGTTGTCGCAGGTCAGGCCGTACTTGCGCAGCAGCCAGCCGATCCCGCCGCCGAGGGTGAAGCCGGCGATGCCGGTGCTGGACACCAGGCCGCCGGTGACGGCCAGGCCGAACCCCTGGGTCTCGTGGTCGAACTCCGACCAGGTGAGCCCGGGCTGGGGGACAGCCCGCCGGCCGGCCGGGTCGACCCGGATCCCCTTCATCGGCGAGGTGTCGATGACGACC
>DATENJ010000481.1:0-3073 GCA_035275125.1 Actinomycetes bacterium
GGCTCCCGGGTCGCTCCCGTCCCCGGGGACCGGCGGCGCCCGGCGCCGGGTCAGCTGGCTGCGGCGCTGCGTCCGGCACCGGTGCGGGCCGCGCTGCTGGTCCTTGGCGGGACCAACCTCGTCATGGTGGCGATCATGGCCGTGGCCCCGGTCCATCTGATGGCCCACGGGCACGACCTGGGGTTCGTCGGGCTGGCCGTCAGCCTCCACGTCCTGGCCATGTTCGCCCCATCGCCGGTGACCGGACGGCTCGCCGACCGGCTCGGCCCCGCTCCTGTGGCCGCGGCCGGCGCCGTCCTGCTGGTCCTGGCCGGCCTCGGCGGCCTCGGCCACGATCTCGGCGGCCGCGACATGGTCGCCCTGCTGTTCGTGCTCGGCCTCGGCTGGAACTGCGGGGTGGTGGGCGGGAGCGCGCTGCTCGCCGCCTCGGTCCCCGCGGCCCTGCGTCCCCGCTCCGAGGCCATCGGCGAAGCCTCCATGGGCCTCGCCGCCGCCGGCGGGGCACCCGCCGCCGGGATCCTCGTCGCCCTCGGCGGCCTCACCACCCTCTGTGTGGCCGGGTCGCTGGTCGGCGCCGTCGTCTTCGCCGCGACCCGCCGCCGACCTCAATCCTCCTCGGCGGCTCCGTGATAGGCTCGGTCCGCGAAGGCAACATCGCAGGTCAGGGGCCAGGTTCGCGTCGCGGAGGGTTGTCGGGGCTCGGGTGGACATCGACCGCTACATCGCGACCAACGGCCCCGTCTGGACCCGTCTGGCCGAGCTCACCGGCCGAGCCCAGCGCGGGGTCGGCCGCCTCTCGGCCGCCGAGCTCGACGAGCTGGTCCGCCTCTACCAGCGGGTCGCCGGCCACCTGTCCTACGCCCAGACCTACTACCGCGACCCGGCGCTCACGGCCAAGCTGAGCGGCCTGGTCGCCAGGGCCGGGTCGGTGGTCTACGGCACCCGGCCCCGGACCCTGCGAGCCTTCGGGCGCTTCTTCACCGTCTCGTTCCCGGCGGCGGTCTGGCACGCCCGCTGGTTCGTGGTCGCGGCCACCCTGGCCACCCTGCTCCCGGCGGCCGCGTTCGGCCTGTGGCTGGCCAACTCGCCCACCGCCCTCGAGGCGGCGGCCCCGCCGGCCGTCCGCGAGGCCTACGTCAACCGCGACTTCGAGGCCTACTACTCGTCGGCCCCGGCGGCCCAGTTCGCCTCCCAGGTGTTCTCCAACAACGTGCTGGTCGCCTTCCAGGCCTTCGCCCTCGGGATCTTCTTCTGCGTCGGGACCCTGTACGTGCTGGTGTCCAACGGCGCCAACCTGGGCCTGGCCGCCGGGCTGTTCGCGGCCGTCGGCCAGCAGCCCAAGTTCTGGGGTCTGATCCTGCCCCACGGGCTGCTGGAGCTGACCAGCGTGTTCGTCGCCGGCGGGGCCGGGCTGCGGCTCGGCTGGACGCTGATCGACCCCGGCGACCGGCCCCGTGCCCAGGCGCTGGCCTCCGAGGGCCGCCGGGCGGTCGTGATCGTGCTCGGCCTGGTCGCCACCTTCCTGGTCGCCGGCACCATCGAGGGGTTCGTCACCGGCCGGCCGTGGCCGACCTGGCTGCGGGTCGGGATCGGGGTGGTGGTCGAGGCCGGGTTCCTCACCTACGTGGTCGTCCTCGGCCGCCGGGCCGCCGCCCGCGGCCTGACCGGCGCCCTCGGCGAGGAGGACGCCGGTGGCTGGCTCACCGAACGCGACCGCCTCCCAACCCCGGCGGCCGCCCCATGACCTCGCTCCCCCCCGAGCGACCACTCCGCTGGGCCCCGGAGACGTCCCCACCCCCCGACGACCTGCCCCAGCTGTCCCCGGAACCCTATCGAGCTGCGACCGTGCTGGTCAGCGGGGCCACCGGCGGCCTCGGCCCGGCGGTGGTGGCGGCGTTCCTTGAGGACGGCTGGCGGGTGGTGGCCACCTCCCGCTCCGGCCGCCCGCCCCAGGACCTGGTCGGCTCCGACCGCCTTGAGTCGGTGGCCACCGACCTGTTCGAGCCGGCCGACGTGACCGAGGCGGTCGCGGTGGCCACCGCCGACCCGACCGCCGCCCCCCTGCGCGCCCTGGTCAACCTGGTCGGCGGCTACGCCGCCGGCGGCCTGGTCCACGAGACGCCCGTCGAGCAGTTCGAACGCCAGCTGACACTCAACCTGCGCCCGACCTTCCTGATGACCAAGGCCGTGCTGCCCCACCTGGTCGACGCCGGCGGCGGCGCCATCGTCTGCGTCTCCGCCCGCGCCGCCGTCGCCCCGTTCCGCGGCTCCGCCGGCTACAGCAGCGCCAAGGCCGCCGTCCTCGCCTTCGCCCAGGCCGTCGCCGTCGAGTACAAGGCCAGCGGTGTCCGCTGCAATGCCGTCCTCCCCAGCATCGTCGACACCCCGGCCAACCGCTCCGCCCAGCCCAACGCCGACCCCTCCCGGTGGGTCCCGCCCGCCCAGGTCGCCGCCGTCATCAGGTTCCTCTGCAGCGACGACTCCGCCCCCACCAGCGGCGCCGCCATCCCCGTCTACGGCCGCGCCTAGGAGCCCTCCATGGACCCGTCCCGCCGCTCAGCCCACCCCGGCGACCCGCTCGACCCGGCGGGCGACCTGGCCCGGCGGGTGCACGAGGCCTCGCACCTGACCGGCAGCTTCGTGCTCCGCTCGGGGGCCACCAGCAGCGAGTACTTCGACAAGTACCGGTTCGAGTCCGACCCCGGGCTGCTGCGGGAGCTGGCCGAGGCCATGGCCGGGCTGCTCCCGCGGGGGGCGGACGGCCTGGCCGGCCTCGAGCTCGGCGGGGTTCCCCTGGCAACCGTCCTGTCCCAGGTCACCGGCCTCCCGGCCGGGTTCGTGCGCAAGCAGGCCAAGCCCTATGGCACCCGCCGCCTGGCCGAGGGCTTCGACGTCGCCGGCCGCCGCCTGGTCGTGGTCGAGGACGTGGTCACCTCCGGCGGCGCCGTGGTCGACTCCTGCCGGGCCCTCCGCTCGGAGGGCGCCGAGGTCACCGTCGCCCTCTGCGTGATCGACCGCGAGGCCGGCGGCCCCGCCAACCTGGCCGAGATCGGCGTCGCGCTGCGCCCCCTGT
>DATENJ010000482.1:0-12279 GCA_035275125.1 Actinomycetes bacterium
CGACCGCGATGCTTCTGGCCCGCCAGGGCTACAGGGTGCTGGTCGTCGACCGGGCGACCTTCCCCAGCGACACCGTCTCGACCCACCTGCTCCACCCACCGGGCGTGGCCGCGCTGCGGCGGTGGGGCCTGCTGGAGCGGCTCGTGGCGACCGGCTGCCCCCCGATCGACACCTACGCCTTCGACTTCGGACCCTTCACCCTCACCGGCGCCCCCGGGACCGACGAGGCCCCGGTCGCCTACGGCCCTCGCCGGACCGTTCTCGACCAGCTCCTGGTCGAGGCCGCCGCGGAGGCCGGCGCCGAGGTTCGGGAGGGCTTCACCGTCACCGAGGTGGTCGTCGAAGGCGGCCGGGTCAGCGGCGTTCGCGGCCATGGCCGCGACGGCCGCACCGTGACCGAGCACGCGCGGGTCGTCGTGGGCGCCGACGGCCGCCACTCCCTGGTCGCCCGGGTCGTCCAGCCAGAGCAGTACCACGAGAGGCCGCCGCTGCAGTGCAGCTACTACAGCTACTGGAGCGGGCTGCCGATGGACGGCCATTTCGAGACCTACGTCCGTCCCGACCGTGGCTTCGCCGCCTGGCCCACCCACGACGACCTGACTCTTGTCATCGGCGGTTGGCCGTACGCCGAGCTCCGGGCCAACCGGGTCGACGTCGAGGGCAACTTCCGCAAGCTGCTGGAGCTGGCGCCGTCGTTCGCCGGCCGCGTCGCCGCCGCCACCCGCGAGGCGCGGTTCGCCGGCACCGCGGTGGCCAACTTCTTCCGCAAGCCCTACGGGCCCGGGTGGGCGCTGGTCGGGGACGCGGGCTACAACAAGGACTTCATCACCGCCCAGGGCATGCATGACGCCTTCCGGGACGCCGAGCTGTGCACCGCCGCCCTGGACGAGACGTTCTCCGGCGCCAGCTCCTTCGAGACCGCGATGGGTGCCTACCAGTCCACCCGGG
The DNA here is from genome assembly GCA_035275125.1 of Actinomycetes bacterium. Classification (GTDB taxonomy): domain Bacteria; phylum Actinomycetota; class CALGFH01; order CALGFH01; family CALGFH01; genus CALGFH01. Next base: position 949 of record DATENJ010000482.1, read on the forward strand.
ACGCCCGGGTCCTGCCGATGTACGAGTTCACCTGCCAGCTCGCCACCCTCGAGCCGCCGCCGCCCGAGCTGCAGCGACTGCTCGGGGCCGTGCACGGCAACCAGGAGGCGATGGACGGCTTCGCCCGGGTCGTCGCCGGCGTGACGTCGCCCGCCGAGTTCTTCTCCGAGGAGAACATCGGACGCGTTCTCGCAACAGCCCAGGCGCCATTCCAGTAGTCCCGCGGAACTTCGCCGCCCTCGGTTCCTACAGCAGCCTTCGCATCGGCCGACCTCTCTAAGAGGTTGTGTGACCACTCAATGCGATCTGCGGTGAGGAGCCAGGCGTGCGTCGGACGACACATGGCGTCAGATTCGACCAGCGGCAGCCCGGGGCGGCAGTCGGTGCCGGGACCGGGCCGGGGCCGGCGCGGCGGCGCCTGTATGTCTCGGTGACCGTGAAGTTCGTGGTCGCCCAGGCGCTGGCCGCAGGCTGGCTCGGGATCTCCGTCTGGCTGTCGCTGCCATGGATGAGCGAGCTGGCCGCGGCGATCACGATCGTCCCGGCGGTCCTGGTCGTCTGCCTGGTCGCCTACCTCCCGGGCTGGCTGGTGGCGTTTCTCGCGGTCAGCCTGCTGCTGGACCGCCAGCCGCCGCTCCGCCGGACGCATCCGGCCGTCCCGGTCACGGTGCTGGTCGCGGCCCGCAACGAGGCCGACCGGATCCAGGAGACGCTCTCCTACATCGCCGGCCAGGACTATCCGGTTCCTGTCGAGGTCCTGGTGGTCGACAACGGCTCCACCGACGGGACCCGGGCCGTGGCCGAGGCCTACGGCGCCGCCACCGGCCAGCGGGTCCGCTGCATCAGCGAGTCACGTCCCGGCAAGAGCCATGCCCTCAACACCGGCCTGGCGGCCGTCGAGACCGAGCTGGTCATCACCCTGGACGCCGACACGCTGCTGCACCCGCAGGCCATTCGCCAGCTCGTCACCCGGCTCCTGAGCGCCCCGCCGGATGTGCAGGCGGTTGCCGGGTCGGTGCTGGTCCGCAACAGCCGCGACACCCTCTGGACCCGGATGCAGGAATGGGACTACTTCCTGGGGATCGCGTCGGTGAAGCGGATGCAGGGCCTCTACCAGGGCACCCTGGTCGCCCAGGGCGCCTTCAGCCTCTACCGGACCCAGGCCGTCCTGGAGGCTGGCGGCTGGCCCGACGCCATCGGCGAGGACATCGTCCTGACCTGGCAGCTCATGCGTCGGGGGGCCCGGGTCTACTACGAGCCGTCGGCGGTCGCCTTCACCGCCGCCCCGGCTCGGCTGGTCCACCTGGCCCGGCAGCGGGCTCGCTGGGCGCGCGGCATGGTCGAGGGCCTCCGCACCGTCAAGCCATGGAACCAGCCACGAGGGCTGCTGCGCTTCCTTACCGCCATCGACCTGCTCATCCCCGCCCTGGACGTCGCCTACGCGCTGGTGTGGCTGCCTGGCCTCGTGCTGGCGGCGACGGGCCGCTACTGGATCGTCGGTCCCTACACCCTGGCGGTGCTGCCGCTCACGCTGGTCGTCAACGCCATCCTGTACCGCTTCCAGCGACGTCGGGTCTTCAACCTGCTCGGGCTCCGGGTCCGGCGGAACGCCCTTGGCTTCCTCGGGTTCGTCCTCACCTACCAGATGCTCATGTCCCCGATCGCCGTGGTCGGCTACGGACAGGAGCTCCTGGGACTCCGCCGCCGCTGGAAATAGTGTCGGGATCCTCGAGCGGGGTCAGGTTCTCCGGCGCGAACGCCCTCGGCCGCTAGGGCATGTCCACCGTGCCGTCGATCTCCGCGGACTCGTGTTCGGCGGCGCTGATGGCGGAGTCGGTGATCTGGGTCATGCCGAGCAGGGTGACGAGGATCAGCGCGGCGGCGATGGCGAAGACGGCGCGGAGGCCGAGGAGCTCGCCGAGGAGGCCGCCGGCGGCGGCGCCCAGTGGCCGGGTGCCCCAGGCGACCAGCCGGTAGCTGCTGTTGATCCGGCCGAGGATGCGGTCGGGGGTGATGCGCTGCCGCAGCGAGACGGCGACGACGTTCCACAGGGCGTTGGTGATGCCGCCGATGATGAAGGCCGTGGCGATCACCAGCGGGACGGTGGTCACGGCGGCGATGCCGACAGTCCCGACGCCTCCGAGGATGCCCAGGAACAGTGACCGCGAGCGCCCCAGGCGCCGGATGATGGGGTCGGCCAGGAGGGCGCCGATGAGGCTGCCAAGGGCCAGGGTGGCGAACAGCAGACCGTAGGTGGCCCCGGTCAGGCCCATGGCGGAGTCGGAGCCGACCGCGTAGAGGACGAAGACGGCGAAGGTGGCGTTGGTGGCGAGGTTGAACAGCCCGGTCATGCCGGCGAGGGTGCGCAGCAGCCGGTGCCGCCACAGGTAGCGCAGCCCTTCGGCCACGTCGGCGCGGACGGTCGTGCGCTCCGCGGTTCTCGGAACGGCGAAGCTCCCTCGGAGCAGCAGCAGGGTCCCGACCGCGGCCGCCCAGAGCGCGGCCGGAGTCGCGAAGGCCGCGAGCAGTCCGGCCGCCACCAGCAGGCCTCCCAGAGGCGGGCCGACGAACTCGTTGGCGGTCAGCTCGGCGGCAATCAGCCGGCCGTTGGCCCGTTGCAGCTGGCCCCGCTCCACGACCTGGGGCAGGATCGACTGGGCGCAGGTGTCGTAGATCGTCTCGGCGGTCCCCAGCAGCAGGGCGACGGCGTACAGGGCCCAGATCGCCGCTGGAGACGACTCGAGCCAGAGCACCAGGGCGACCGCCAGGACGGCCACTCCCGCCGCACGCACGACGTTGGCGGTGACCATGGCGACGCGCCGGTCCACGCGGTCGGCCAGCGCCCCGGCCGGCAGCGCGAACAGCAGCCAGGGCAGCGTCACCGCCAGGGTGACGCCGGCGACCAGCCCAGGGGAGTCGGTCAGGCTGACGGCGACCAGCGGTAGCCCGATCTTGACGAGCCCGTCGGCAAGGTTGGAGAGGGTGGAGGCGGACCACAGCTGCCAGAAGGGCAGGCCGAGGCGCTGGACGGTGTTCGCCATGGTCGAAGGATGGCATATCGATTCAAAGATAGTCAATCGATACGCCAGAACTAGACTGCCGCGTACCATGAGGCCATGACCCAACAGGACCCCGAGTCAAGCGTGTCGGCGGTGGATGCACGCCGTCGGCGGGCCACCATCCTCCAGGCCAAGGCGGCCTCGCACCCGCTGCGCCTGCGGATCCTGCGGCTGTGCGGGCAGCAGCCCATGACCAACAAGCAGCTCGCCGACCGGCTGCACAGCCAGCCGGGCACGACCCTGTACCACGTCCGGCTGCTGGTCGAGGCCGGACTGCTGGAGCCCGCCCCGATCCGCACCGGGACCAGCGGTGCCCTGGAGAAGCCCTACCGCTCAAGCGGGCAGTCGTGGTGGCTGTCGGGCTATGGCGACACCGACGAGGGCGAGTCCTACGACGACCGCGACGACGAACAGTCCATCGCGACGATCGAGGCCTTCCAAGCCGAGCTCCGCGAGGCAGGGCCAGGCTCGGTCCGGACCTCTGCCCGCTTCATGCTGCACCTCTCAGAGGAGGACATGCGCGAGCTCGACCGGCGCATCCTGGAGGTCCTCGACGAGTACGTCCTGACCGACCACCAGCGCCTCAACCAGCCCACCCTCGGCGGCATCGTGGTCATCCACCAACTCCCCGACCCAGCCTCCCCGCAGCCCAGCCCACCCCCAGGGTCCTGATCCCCGTGAGCTCGCGCCTGATCGAGGAGGGCCAGGCGGCCCTACGTGACGGTGACGCCGAAACCGCTCACCGTGTGTTCGAGCTCGCCCTCACCGAGGGCGAGTCGGGCGAGGTGCTCGAAGGCCTTGCCGAGGCGCTGTACCTCCAGCGCGAGTATTCGGCCTCGGCCGCGCACTACGAGCGCGCCTTCTCCGCCTACCGCAGGGAACGCCTGATCATGGCCGCGGGCCGAGCGGCGCGCACACTCGCCTGGATCACTGGCAACGTCCTGGGCGACTGGGCCGTTCGCAGCGGATGGCTCGCCCGAGCTCGCACCATCCTGGCGGAAGCAGGCGAGGATCGACCCGAGCACGGCTGGGTGCTGATCATCAGGGCCTTCTCAGAACCGGACGCACAGGTGCGGGAGGTGCTGCTCCGGGACGCGATCGCCATCGGGCGCCGATACGGCGATCCCGACATCGAGGTCCTGGCCCTGGGGTATCTCGGTGGCCTGTTCGTGATGACCGATCGCGTCGAGGAGGGAATGGTCCTCTCCGATGAGGCCTTGGCGGCCGTCTGTGCCGGCGACGTGACAGAGCTTGCCACGGTGGACGAGATATTCTGCGGGCTCTTGTGGGCGTGTGAGCTGGTCACCGACATCCCGCGCGCTGACCAGTGGATGCGCGCGGCTGCCGAGCGCATGCAGCGGAGCAACGTCGTCGCCGCGTTCTGCCGCGCTCATTACGGCGGCATCCTGACCGCGGCCGGGCGCTGGCGGGAGGCGGAGGCGGAGCTGGTCGAGGCCGCCCGCCATTTCGACCGGGGTATGTCGGGTCGGCGCGCCGCCGCGATCATCCGACTGGCGGACCTGCGCGTCCGACAGGGCCGTCTGGAGGAGGCCGCCCAGCTTCTCAAGGGCCTGGAGCAGCATCCCGACATCGTTCCCACCCTCGCCGCGCTCCACCTGGCCCACGGCGATGCCGCGCTCGCGCAGGACCTGCTCGAGCGGGCCACTGCGGGCTCGGACGACGAGGTCCCCACGGTCGGCCAGACCACCACGGTCGGCCCGCTGCTCGCGCTCCTGGTCGACGTCTACCTCGAGCAGGGAAACCTTGGCGAGGCCGAACGGGTCGCCCAACGCCTTGGCCGGGTCGCCCAGGCGCAGCGAGGACCCTACCTCAGGGCCGCCGCCGCGCTGGCCAAGGGGAAGGTCTGCGTTGCCACCGGCAACGGGGACGCGCGCGCCTGCCTTCATGAGGCACTGGAGGGCTTCGCACGGGCCGAATTGCCGATGGAGCTGGCCAGGACGCGCCTGGAGATGGCACGGGCGCTGTCGGAACGCTCGCCCGAGGTCGCCATCGCCGAGGCCAAGGGAGCGCTGGAGGACTTCGAGCGGTTGGAGGCCGCCCAGCACGCCGACGCCGCCGGGGCGCTGCTACGGTCGCTGGGCGCGCCCATCCGAATTGGGCCCAAGGGGATCGGCACGCTGACGAAGCGCGAGGCCGAGGTGCTCCAGCTGATCGGCGCCGGACTCTCCAACCCCGAGATCGGCGACCGGCTGTACATCACCCGCAAGACGGTCGAGCACCACGTCGGGAACATCCTGTCCAAGCTCGGTCTGCGCAACCGGGCCGAGGCGGCCGCCTACGCGACCCGGCAGAAGATCAGCCCGTAGCTAGGGGATCTACCCCATGCTTCCTCGCCGGCCAGCCATCATCCTGCACGCATCCGCATCAAGCAGGGAGGATGACATGGCACCAGACAACGAGGCCCTCGCACGCAGCTTCTTCGAGGAGGCGGACCGTGGCAGGACGCCGGTGGAGCTGTGTGCCGCCGGCTTCACCGCGCACTTCCCCGGACCTCCGCCCATGGACCTGGCGGGCTACGACCAGTTCGAAGCGATGATCCGCTCCGCGTTCTCGGGCATACGACACCCGATCGAGGACCTGGTGGGGGACGGCGACAGAGTCGCTGTCCGTCTGCGGTTCGAGGGAACCCACACCGGCGACTTCATGGGTGTCCCCGCAAGCGGCAGGCAGTTCTCTGTCCAGGGCACGGCGTTCCTGCACGTCGCCGATGGGAAGGTCGCTCAGTTGTGGGGGTTTCTCGACCAGCTGGGCCTGATGCAGCAGATCGGGGGACTATCCGCCCCAGCCCAGACCGGGTAACCGGGCGACTCCAGAGCTGTCTGCACACCGTCACCTCTCCTCTGAACTGGGCAACGGCAGGTACTGCTCGGGAGCAAGGTTAGTGGCGGGCGATCGATTGGGCCACGATGGCGGCGTCCTCCCCTACACCGAACAGCACCGAGGACTTGCGCTTGCGCAGGAAGTGGACGCCGCAGAAGAAGAGGCCGGGGACCACCGTGCTGGCGCCGTTGTCGGTGAGGGGGAAGCCCATGGCGTCGAAGGCAGGGAACCGCATCCACTGCCCGTAGTCGGGGCGGAACCCGGAGGTGATGATCACCACCCCGAATCCGTGGAGGTCCAACTCGAGCGGCGGGTCGGCGTGAAAGGGGGGCGGGTCGGGCAGCTCGGGCGCCGCGATCCCCTTGGCGGCCAGCTGCTCGGTGAGCAGCTTCCGGATGTCGGCGTAACGGGCGTCACCGAAGGCGACCGACTCGGCCAGGTCGCCGGCGAAGGTTGCCCGGTGTCCCTCCACGCCGGCCAAGTGACCCAGGAGCTGTACCTCCATCGCCTGCAACGTGCGGTAATGGAGGTCATGGCCGCCTCGTTGACCGGTCACGAGCAGGTTGGCGCCCAGCCGAGCCGCCGGTGAGGGCAGGGCGCTGAGCGGGGTGTCGAAGAAGGTGGTCTCCTTGAGCCAGGTGACGATGTCGCGGCCGTCGATCCGCCGGGGAAGCCACGGCGCCCGTCCGCAGGCCAGGAACACCTCACGGCCCGACTCGCGCAGCTCCTCGGCCATCTGGCAACCGGTCTGGCCGCTGCCCACGACCAGGACCTTCCCCGGTGGAAGGGCTGCCGGACTGCGGTAGCCCTTGGCGTCGATCACCAGCACATCGCGCGGGAACCCGGCCGCAACCCCGGGGCGATGGGGTCGCTGAAAGGCGCCGGTGCACACGACAACTGACGCTGCCTGCAGCTCGCCGGCCGAGGTGCGAAGCAGGAACCCGCCATTGGGCCCGGGTTCGAGGCTGTCCACGCCGACTCCCTCGCGAACGGGTGCACCGAAGCTCGTCGCGTACCGCTCCAGGTATCGGACGATCTCATCGCGGGGAACGAAGCCCTCCGGGTCGTCGCCGGTGTACGCGGCGCCGGGCAGGCTCATGGTCCAGTTCGGCGTCACCAGACAGAAGCTGTCCCACAGACCCCGCCACATCTGGCCAACCCGCGCCCGCTCCAGCACCACATGCTCGATCCCACGGGCTGTCAGCTCGTAACTCACCGCCAGGCCGGCCTGGCCCGCTCCGACCACGACCACTCGGAACCGACCGGGTGCTCCGACCATCACGACGTTCCTCTCCATCAGGCCGTCAGCGAACACGAACGGTCCCGATGGTGAGGCCTGTGGGACCGCACGAGAAGTGCAAAGTCTGAACCCGTGTCCGGACGGTGGCGCGGATGCGGCCGGTGCCCCTTCAGGCGGGAGTGGGTGCCTGCCGCACCGCAGGCGGGCGCCGGACCGGTTCGACCCGGCGCTTCCAGGTGGGCAGCGCCCGCGCCAGGGCGTGTGAGCCCCGCACCTGGATCGCCCCGCCGCGCACGGCGTCGCTCCACTCGAGCTCTCCGAGATCCCAGCGGGCGAACGCCACCGGATCGCTGACCACGACCACCAGATCTTCGTCCCCGCCGGGATGCTTCTCGCAGATCTCGGCGTCGCCACGCTCGATCAGCAGCCAGCCACGGCTGCCCGGCCCTGACAGCGTGGGGTAGTCGAAGCGGACCAGGACCCGGCGGCGAGGGAGGCGGCCACGGTCGAGGTGACAGCTCACCCACCCCCACAGCACCACACCCGGATGGGCGTGCTCGGGTGTCAGCTCCGCCCACTGCGATCCCCAGCGCTGCATGGCCAGCATGACCTCCGACAGCTCACGGCCCGCCTGGGTTGGCTCGTAGGTCGAGCCCGGACCGTCGGGCTTGGGACGGATCTGGATCACCCCGGCGCGCTCCAGGTCCCGCAACCGTTTCGAGAGCAGGCCGCGAGACAGACCCGGAGCGCCCTCGGCGATCTCGTTGAAGGTCCGGCAGCCGATCAGGACGATGTTGCGCAGAATGATGAACGACCAACGCTCGGCCAGCAGCTCTGACGCCCGCGCGATCGGGCAGTACTGCCCGTAGGTTCTCACCCCCGCAGTCTGTCACCCGCTGGTGATCGCAACTAGTTCGAATACTGAACCTGTGGTCGCCCCGGTCCCTCACCCGCTGCGGCCGACTGCCTTGAAGACCTCGCGCCGCCGCCAGCGGCCGTGCCCGCGTTGCGGCCGTAGCTCATCACCCACCCCTTCCTCTCGACACCGTCGGCCAGATGGTGCTGGTTCTCGTTGCTCACCGCCATCAGAGGCGTCTAGGTCTCGGGCGGGACGACCGGCGGTGCCTCGGTCGGCTCGAAGGCGGCGGCGAACAGGTAGCTGGTGGCGAGGCTGCGGTAGGGCCGCCACTTCTCGGCGATGGCGAGAACCTCCTGCTCGGTGGGGCGGTGGTCGAGCTGGTAGGCGACCTGGACGGCCTTACGGAGCGCGAGGTCGCCCGGCAGGACGACGTCCTCGCGCTGGAGCGCGATGATCATGGCGCCCTGCACGGTCCAGGGACCGATCCCCGGAATCGCGGTGAGCTCTGCCATGAGCTCGTCGTCCGGCAGGCTGCTCAAGACGGTCGGGTCCAGCCGCCCGTCCGACAGCCGCTCGGCGAGGTCGCGGAGGGTACCGATCTTCCGCCACGACAGCCCGGCCTCGCGGAGCTTGTCGGGATCGACGCCCAGCAGCTCGGTGGGGAGGGGAGGTGGCCGCCGAACAGCGCCTCGATGCGGGCGAGGGTCCGGCGGGTCGCCGGGACGGAAAGCTGCTGGCCGGTGACCTGGAACAGCAGGGCACCGTACAGGTCCATCGGCGGCAGCTGGGCCATCCACGCCCGTGGATCGAAGTCCGGCCGTTCGTCAATGAGCCGCGCCAGCACAGGGTCGGCGTTGCGAAGGTAGGAGCGCGCCTGCTCCAGCCAAACAGCGCCGCCGGAATCCTCGGTCACGGACTAACTCCCTTCCCTGCCGGGATGCCCGGCAACATCGTTTACGCAGTATGGTTCCTGGCCATGGCCGCCTGGATGCCGTCCAGCAGCACGGTGAGCCCGTCGGTGAACGCCGCCATGGCCTCGCGCTCCAGGTAGGGGGTGGGGTCGTCCCGGCGGTGGGTGGTGCCGGCGCCGGCCAGCCAGACCGAGTCGGGGAAGCGATGGGCGAAGTCGGGCGCCACCTGCCGCAGCGCTCCCGCGCGGCTCGACCACCACGCCTGCTCCGAGGCGCCGCCCGCCGCGGCCAGCCGTGACTCGGCCACCGTCTGGGCGGTTCCCCGGACCACGGAAAAGAGCAGGCTGACGACGCGGCGGGCCACCGCGGCGGGCAGGCCGGCCTGGCGCAGGATCCGCGCCAGGGCCTCGACCACGGCCTGCTCGTTGGGGCCGAGCACCGGGCGCGCGAACGACACCTGCAGCACCCACGGGTGCCGCACATAGCATCCCAGCAGGTCGGTGGCCCAGGAGGTCACCGCCGCCCGCCAGCCCTCGTCGAGGTCGTAGGCGACCGGCAGTTCGGCGTGGGCGCCGTCGTACATCAGGTCGACCAGCTCGTCCTTGCCGGGCACGTAGGTGTAGAGGGCCATCGCGGTGACGCCGAGGCGCTCGGCCACGGCCCGCATCGACAGCCCGGCCAAGCCATCGCTGTCGGCTACGGCGATGGCCGTGGCCACGATGGCGTCCACGCTCAGCCCGGGCTTGGGGCCGGGGCCGGTGCGGGGGCCCGGGGTGCGCCACAGCAGGGCCATGGACCGAGCCGGGTCGCCCTGGCCGGCGAAGACAGGCATCCCGGAACTCCTTATGGCGTATACTATCGATTGGTTTACGACGTACAGGATCGCACACGGTCCACGAGAGGGCAGGCGGGAGGTCCCATGCCAGAGGCGAGGCTGCACGACGGGAGCGCCATCGAGGTCCAGGTCTACGGCGAGGGTCCCGCGCTGCTACTGCCGGTGAACCCGCGGCCGGTCGAGGGGCCGCAGGCCGACGAGATACGCAGGTGGGGCAACGACCCGGCGCTTGGCCGCTCGCTGATCGACGGCCTCAAGGACGCGTTCCGGGTGGTGGCATTCGACTACGAGGGGCACGTCCTGCAGGTGCCCAAGCCCGACACGCTCACCCCGGACAACATCGCCGGCGACTTCCTGGCCGTGGCCGACGCCGCCGGCGCGGAGCGGTTCGCCTGGTACGGCTACTCCTGGCTGGCCCTGGTAGGGCTCCAGCTGGCCATCCGCACCGACCGGCTGACGGCCCTGGCCATGGGCGCCTGGCCCCCGCTTGGCGGGCCCTACGCGGAGATGCTGCGCGTCACCGTCGCGACCCACGACCTGGCCAGCGCGCCCTCGAGCGCTCGCCAAGGCGAGGCCGACGACGCTACCGCCACGACCGCGTCCGAGCCGGCATCCTCGCCGGAGGAGCTGGACTGGTCGACGGTGGAGGTGACGCTCTCCGAGGCGCAGACCCGCCAGTTCGTCACCCTGTACCAGGCGCTGCAGAGCTTCGACGACCGCGCCGTGCTGCCGCGGCTCACCTGCCCGCGCCTGTGCTTTGTCGGCTCGGCCGACGAGATCGACTACGGCCAGCGCTGGGGCGGCGTGCACATCAGCATCGCCGGCCCGCTCGTGCATCGACGCGCCGAGCTGGAGACGCTCGGCTGGCAGGTCCAGATCCTGGACGGCTTGGACCACACCCAGGCCATGCAGGTCGCCAACGTGCTACCGGTGCTGCGCCCCTGGCTCGACGCCGCGCTGGTCGCACCGGCAACCTGAGCCAACGCCCTGAGCGCCTGCCTAGGTCGGGTTCCGCACCGCCTTGCGGCGCTGCTAGGCTTTTTCAATGCCCGCAAGCGTCCGCAAAGCAGCGCTGGTGCTCGATCTGTTCTCTGTCGAGCGTCCGGATTGGGGACCGACCGAGGTGGCGGACGAGCTGAGGATCGCCAAGTCGACCGCGCACGCGCTGCTTGGAGAGCTGACCAGCGTCGGACTGACGGAGCGGTTGCCGTGCGGCCGCTACCGGCTCAGCTGGCGAACACTGGGGCTCGCGCGGACGATGCTGGCCACGAGCGGGTACCTCGACGTGATCATGCCGACCGCCCGCCGGCTGGCGAGCCAGTTCGGCGAGACGGTCCACGTCACGGCATGGGAGCGCGGCCGCGTCCTGTACGTCGCCAGCCAACGGCCGCCTGGCGGCGTGGCCGCGCCGACCGAACCTGTTGCCGCGCTGCGGACGCCGCCGGGCACGGTGCTGCTCGCGGAGCGGGCCGGCGACAGCGGCGGCGGGCTCGACCCTGACGAGGTCCAGCGCATACGCCGCCGCGGCTACGTCGTCGGGGCTCAGCGCGCCCTTGACCGGGTGGACTGCGCCGCCGCCCCGGTGC